>CAYGMR010000588.1:0-3269 GCA_964350725.1 uncultured Ardenticatenaceae bacterium
CGTAGGCCGAATTCCCATTGCTGCCGACACAAACCTCCCCCCGTGCAGCGGCCTGGTTTGTCATGGCCCATACCCTTCCGACTGCTATAGCAGGCTTGTTATTAGGCCTGCTGCCTTATATGGGGTGGGTTTATTTTATTCCAGTGCTGCTTGTATCGCTGCATCTAGTATGGCAAAATATCAAGTTGATTCATGATCCATCACCACGTAATGCACGCAGCATGTTTTTATCTTCAAATATGTATTTGCTTGTTTTGCTCGTTGCAATTTGTGTTGGATCCACTCTTTCATTTTAGGCACTTATGTGCCAACATCGATAAAAAGTTCTCGTTAAAAAACATGGCAAATAACTTTTATAAACACGGATAGAAAGGGATTTGCTACATTTTTTGTTTGCATTCTTTTCTATCCGTGTTTAAATCTTTTCGTCAAGTATCATCTTAGGAAAAATGTAACAACTTATGTTACAAGTTACGTTATACACAAAAACAGGCTGCGGCCTCTGTGATGAGGTCAAGGCAGCATTAGCTGCGCTCGCGGATCAATATCCCCATCAACTAAACTCTGTCGATATCACAACTGACCTTGATTTACTGCGTCGTTATCGCTATTCAATCCCAGTTGTTATCATTGGTGAAACAACCTTAAAAGCACCGATTATGGATGAGCAGTTGGTTGAGGCTTTGCAAACGGCCGTTTCTCCAAACACAAACCCCGGCCAACTCCAGCATAATCATACACAAGACACAACCTACTCGAGGTAACTATTTTGACGCCACCAACTATTCGTTTGTTTTCGTCTGATTTAGACGGAACCTTATTAGGCGACCATGACGCAGCTCGCCAATTCAAGCTGCTTTGGGAAAACCAGAACCCAGATACACGGCCAATACTCTGCTACAACACCGGTCGTTTAATCGACGACGTAAAACAACTCATCCAAAGCGGCCAACTACCCAAACCCGACTACATCATCAGCGGCGTCGGCACCCACATCTACGACTATAACAACCATACAGTTCTCAAAGAATTCTTTGAAATTCTGGAAGAAGGCTGGGACAGTCAGCGGGTTGAAGAAACAATGCTGAATCTACCGCTTCCCATTGAAAAACAGCCCGCCCATTACCAAAATGCGTACAAATCTAGCTGGTTTTTGTCTGATGCCAGCGAAGACGACATTCAGCTGTTAACCACAGCTTTAGAGGAAGCCGGGCTAGACACCCATGTCGTTTATTCGAGTGGCCGCCATCTCGACATCCTGCCCAAATGGGCCAACAAAGCCAATGCCCTGCGCTGGCTGCTGCGGCAGTTAGGCATTGCGGTGGAAACGGCCGTTGTCGCCGGAGACAGTGGCAATGACAATGCCATGTTTTCACTCAAAGGCATTCACGGCATCGTGGTGGGCAATGCCCAGCCAGAACTGCTCGCCTACACCGACGCCTTAGACATCTTTCGCGCCGAACCCCATGAAACATGCGCAACGGCCGTTATCTACGGCCTGCAACATTACCAAGTCTTCAACGATGATCCCTTCCCCAACGAAGAAGAAGCCGCCGCCACCCATCTATACGAATCCCTCAAGGCCTCCGGTGACGATGAAGAAACAAGTCCCCTCACGATCGAACAGTACGAGCTGATTCGGCAAGGCTACCACAAAGCCATCGAAGCCCTCAAAAAAACCATCACCCCGCTCGGCTTCTCCGCTTGTTCTCTGACAGACAACGAAACCAACGGCACCGACGAAAACTATTACAGCGTCTGGGCGCGGGATGGCGCCATCACCCTCATCGGCTCCCTGCCGCTGCTGACCCAGGATGAAGAAATCCACCAATGCCAACGCCAAACCCTCATCACCCTGCTGAGCCACATCTCGCCCAACGGCCAACTACCCGCCAACGTGCGTATCGCCGATGGCGTTCCCGACTATTCCGGCGTGGGCGGCATCGCCTCCATCGACAGCGGCTTATGGGTGATCATCGCCTTTTACGCCTACGTTTCCAAAACACATGACATCGATTTTCTACGCAGTTACCTGCCCCAACTACAAATGGTCATGGATTGGTTGAGCGCCCACGACAGCAACAACGACGCCCTGCTAGAAATACCAGAAGCAGGGGATTGGACCGACCTCTTTGGCCGCAGCTACAACGTGTTGTATGACGAAGTGCTTTGGTATCGTGCCAATATTTGCTACGGCCGTTTACTGCAACTGCTCGGCGACGAACAACGCGCCGGAGATTATCTACGCTGGGCACGTACCATCAAACGAGAAATTCTGGCAAACTTTTGGCCCAGTACCCAACAAGATATTTATCAAAGTGTCTCCTTTGCCGAACAACAATTCTCCATCGGCGACGCCCGTTACCTTATCGCCCAAGTGACCCCCTTCGACTTTAGCTGGCGCTGTGACACATTTGGCAACGTGCTCGCTTACCTGTATGATGTAGTTGACACCAAACGAGCCAGCCAGACTTTTCGCTTCATGTGGGGCGTGGGCATCAACGATCCTTACCCTATCACCAATCTCTACCCTGTCGTCAACGTCGGTGATAAGGATTGGCGGAATTATTACACCGTCAATCTGCTCAATCTACCCCACCACTACCACAACGGCGGCATTTGGCCCTTTGTCGGCGGACATTGGGTGCGCTTTATTCACAAATTAGGCTTACGCGATGTCGCCTTACAAGAACTCCACCGCCTCGCCGAACTGAACAAACTCGGTGTGCTAAACGAATGGGAGTTCAACGAATGGGCCCATGCCCGCACAGGCCGCCCTATGGGCAAAGCCTACCAAGCCTGGTCCGCTTCCGAATATATTCGCGCCTGCCATGCTTTGCATGTGATGGCTTAACTCCCACCCTAACCCTCCCCCAAAGGGAGAGGGGATCAACCTTTTGCTCGCTCTCCCTCTGGGAGAGGGCTGGGGAGAGGGAAAAATTCAATAAGAACAAAAAGGAGTTTAAAAAATCATGATGCCGATAAACCAACAACTCAACAACATAATGATGATTTCGCTGCACGGCTACGTCGCAGCTGAACCGGAACTCGGCAAACCCGACACCGGCGGACAAGTCGTCTACGTGCTGGAAATGGCGAAACGCTTCAGCCGTTTAGGGCGACGGGTTGATTTGATCACCCGCCGCTTTGAAGACCAGCCCGAATTCGACGAAATCAACGACAACCTGCGCGTATGGCGCATCCCCTTCGGCGGTTCTGAATTCATCCGCAAAGAAGACATGCACGATCACGTCGGCGACTTTGTCACC
>CAYGMR010000589.1:0-3262 GCA_964350725.1 uncultured Ardenticatenaceae bacterium
ATCCTGAGCGCGTGTATCAAAAATGGGTGCATTTTCGATTAGCCTCACAATGCGGGCAGCTTGCGTCTCCTCACCTGTTAGGGTGACCCTTAGTTGCACTTCGCCTTCCTTGACCACAGTGGCAGCAAAAAGTTCGTCGCCCGCTTCCTTCACAATTGGCATAGACTCACCGGTGAGCATATGTTGATCAACGAGGGCTTTACCCTCTACAACCACCCCATCAGCTGGAATGCGCTCACCGGGAAAAACATAGACGATAGCACCAGGGCTTAATTCAGCAGCCGGTATAGAAACAATCAAACCATCTTGTTTGATCCAGGCATTGTCAGTCAAAAAGTCGAGTACATCAGTCAATTCACGCCGTGCTTGCTCTTGGGTCTTAGCTCGAATTAACTTGGCAGTCGAAAGCATGAGGTTGAGCAAAGCTACCTGCCAATACATACCCTGCAAAACCAAGACCGAAATAGCAGCGGCATCCAGCGACTCCACTGTCAGCTTATGCTCGCGAAATAATGTGTGGCGCGCCTGCTCAAAAATGGATCGGGTGCTGAACCAGAGCAATCCTAATGCTAATGGTGCAGCCGGACCCCCAAGAAGACTCAAGGCTAATGCTGAAGCAGCAAATGCCACCTCCAACTTAGGCTGGATAGTCGGTTCAGCCTGTTTTGCCTCCACAATCGATAAGGAACGTTCAAGATCGTCGGCCTGTGGATTGAACGCTCTGATCAGTGTAACCAGAGATTTAGCATCCCAGGTAACCGCATCATATTCCACGATCGCACTCGTCACACGGCTATTCATACGCACACGCTTAACACCTGGTTGTTGCTCTAAAAAAGATTTCAACACCTGCGCCAAATTGACATTACCGATGCCTTTTGTCTCTAAACGCACGCGCCCACGGATGGCATGTGCGAGCTGACAATCTTTAAATGGGAATGCATATGAGTGCGGCTCTGACTGTGGAGGAAGTAGGTGTGTTTTTTCAGGGCTAGCCGCATTAGGCGGTTTGCCTTGTAATACATGCAGCAAAGATGCAGGCGTCCATTTGTCTGGATCGAAGATGATGACTACGCTTTCAGTTTTTGGCCTAGATTGCACACTTATGATACCGGGTTGTCGCAGTATCATGGTAATCAATATTTGACCCAACTGCTGTTGAGTCCTGAGTCCTGGTACTTGTAAGCGAATACGCCCAGGAGATTGATGTACAATTTGGCAGACAGCTTTCTTCATATAGCCTTTCATGTAGACATACTCAAAACGCGACCATGTAAGGTCACTTTGTTTGAGATGGCAAACTAACCACTGAGAGAATATTCACTTCTCGGTGCAAATATAGTATTGTAGGCGAAAAGTAGATTTGCCAACTTTTCGCTCGGAGGTAAATGCGATTTCAAGTAACAAAAGTTGACAAATCTCTCTGATTTTTATAAATGAGGATTAATCGTCGGTTAAAGGGATTGTGATTGTTTCAACGATGTTTGCACGCGCTTCGGCTTCAGCAGCCCGCTCAGCTTTTGCTTCGGCGACGAGATCCATCCAATGTTCGCCAGCGATGGCTGCGTTCGTTTTTATAGCATCGCTTACAACCAGCCCGCCGGCAATAACCGATTTTGCTACTGGCCGTAAACCTGGAACCAGGGGAGAAGCGGCGACGACGCCAATACCTAATAATGCTGCAAGAATTTCCATTAATTTAATCTCCTATTTTGATGATAGTCTAAGTATTTCTAATTTTCGTGACAATTGAAACGAAAACAACTACTTAAGCTGTTTGGGCTAATTGTTGCGCTTGCTCTGGCCACTCTTGCGGGTTGATTATGCGATACCTGGAACCAGCATCATCCAAAATTTGACGTAGTTGTGTTTCATCGGCTGCTGCCAATTGGGTGTAAGTCGTAATACCTGCTGCCTCTAACAAAGCGGCCGTTTTAGGTCCCACACCTTTAATTTTTGTCAGATCATCTGGAGTTTCCACAACAGATGCCTCAGATTCAACGGCCGTTTCAAATTCCATCGCCTGTGCTTCAACAACCGGTTCTTGTTGGATATCCAACTCCACGTCAATAGTCTGTTCTTCGCCGGCTCCATTCTGCGATTCTTTGGCTTCAGATACCAGATCGCTCCAATGTTTGCCAGCAGCAGAAACTGCTTCTTTGGCTTTGTCGCCAAAAGCAAGGCCCGCTTTAACGGCCGTTTCTGCAGTCGGACGTAAAGCAGCCGCCAGCGAGCTTAACCCAGTCGCTCCTGTTTCTTCAAGCGGTTGATTTATATCTTCTTCTTGGACTTCACTCACTGCCTCGGTAGAATCCATTGCTCCAGCAGCAGCACTTTCATCTACTGAATCCGCCTCAACATTCGCCTTGTCTCTGTTTGTAGCCTCACTGACTTGTTGAGCCACAACCACTCCTGCGCCGACGATGGCTTCAGACACAGCAAGCCCACTTTTGACAGCAGCTTTAGCCACAGGTCTCAAAACAGGCACAAATGGCGATGCGGCAACAACACCTGCACCCACTATTGCGGCAATAATTTCCATACCCAATCTCCCTACCATCGTTTTTCAATCAGCGATGGCTATTTTTCCTACTTGAATGATATATTCATCGTATTTTACCATATTTAGAAATATCACAAGTTTTCGAATTTGCTTGATACTAGTTTCTCATTAAAATCTCTAGCAAGTAAATTAGTCGCACAGTAACATGAGTAATTAAGCCTTTTACCCCTTTTTATTATAATGTTTTTTATAGGCTGATTATTGCACCAAAAAGTTGTAAAAAAGATGTATAAGTAGCAGTGTATTTCCACACGCTTTATGATATTCATGTTTGATATTAAGCTATAAATGGATGTGGGACTATCTAAAAACAGGATTGGCAGAGATCATGACGACCCCAATAGGATGGAGAAGCACATTATTAACAAGTTGATTTTGGTACGGCATACGGCCGTTTCCCCCAATCCCAATATCCCGGCAGCAGAATGGCCTGTGTCCCCCACAGGCCGCCAAAGCGTCCTCGCCCTCAGCAATAAGCTCAAAGCGTATCAGCCTGCCGCGATTTTCACTAGCAACGAGCTAAAAGCCTACGAAACAGGAACGCTTATTGCTGCTGAATTAAATTTGCAAGCAATAATTGCCCCAAATCTGCAGGAACACGACCGTCGCAATGTCCTCTATTTTGCTGATAAGGCCGAGTTTGAGGCCAAAGTCAGCCAGATTTTTGCGCAGCCGGATCAGTTGCTTTTTGGGATCGAA
>CAYGMR010000590.1:0-3247 GCA_964350725.1 uncultured Ardenticatenaceae bacterium
TATTGAAGCTGAAGCTGTCATGTTGGGTCAGGCGATCTATATGCTCACACCTGAAGTTGTAGGTGTGAAGTTGAGTGGTAGTTTGCCAGAAGGGGCCACTGCCACAGACCTGGTCTTGGTTGTTACTGAAATGTTGCGCAAGGAAGGGGTTGTTGGCAAATTCGTGGAATTTGTTGGGCCTGGAGTCAGCAATATGACTTTAGCTGATCGGGCCACCATCGCCAATATGTGCCCTGAGTATGGGGCGACTGTGGGCTTCTTCCCAGTGGATGCAGAGACATTAAATTATTTGCGCAGTACTGGCCGCCCTGCCGAGCAAATCGATTTGGTAGAGAAATATACAAAAGCGCAGGGTTTGTTCCGCACAGATGATATGGAAGACCCCGCCTACACACGCTTGTTGACGTTAGATTTGGAGACGGTTGTGCCGAGTTTAGCTGGCCCAAAACGGCCACAAGACCGCATTGCGCTTACCGATATGAAGGCTGCTTACCAAAAGACTTTGCTCGCTCCGGTAGGACCACAGGGAATTGGCTTGCAGGAAAGTGATTTGGACAGAACGGCCGTTGTCTCCAATGGTCAAAGTATAGAGATCGGACATGGCGCGGTTGTCATCGCTGCCATCACAAGTTGCACAAATACATCCAACCCCAGCGTTATGCTTGCTGCCGGTCTTCTCGCTAAAAAGGCGGTAGAAGCTGGCCTGGACGTGCCACCGTATGTCAAAACAAGTTTGGCACCTGGATCGCGTGTTGTCGAAACATATCTCGAACAATCTGGCCTCATGCCTTATTTGGAAGCCTTAGGATTCCATATTATTGGCTTTGGCTGTACCACTTGCATCGGTAATTCAGGCCCCTTGCCTGTTCCGGTCGCTACAGCAATTCGAGAGGGCGATCTCGTTGTTTCCTCTGTCTTGAGTGGTAATCGCAACTTTGAAGGCCGTGTTCACGCCCTCACGAAGACCAATTACTTGGCCTCACCGCCACTGGTTGTTGCCTATGCTTTGGCTGGCAGTACCGACATTGATTTGCTCAACGAGCCCATTGGAAAATCACGTGATGGTCAAGCAGTTTACTTAAAAGATATTTGGCCAACCAATGCTGAAATACGTAATGCTGTGACCCAATCGCTGACACCGGAAATGTATATTGAGCAGTATAGCAATGTTTGGGATGGCAATCCGACTTGGAACGCTATTCCCACATCAGCTGGTGATTTATACGCCTGGAATGAAAACTCAACCTATATCCAAGAGCCGCCATTCTTCACCACTTTGACCCGTGAGATCAAACCGATCGGCAATATTGAAAATGCCCGTGTGCTTGTCGATGCGGGTGATTCCATTACAACTGATCATATATCACCAGCAGGTGCAATCGCTGCCAGCAGCCCTGCCGCCCGTTATTTGGGTGATAATGGTGTACAAATTCTCGATTTTAATACATATGGTTCACGCCGAGGTAATGATCGTGTGATGACACGCGGTACTTTTGCCAATATTCGCTTACGCAACCGCATGGCGCCTGGTACCGAAGGTGGCTGGACAACCTACTTGCCAACCAACGAAGTCATGAGTGTTTATGATGCGGCAATTAAATATCAAGCTGACAATACGCCACTTGTGGTGTTAGCGGGCAAAGATTATGGCATGGGCAGTTCACGCGATTGGGCTGCTAAGGGCACCTTGCTTTTGGGTGTTGAAATGGTTATTGTGGAGAGTTATGAACGTATCCACCGCAGCAATTTAGTGGGCATGGGCATTTTGCCTTTGCAATATAAAGATGGCGAAACTGCTTCCTCATTAGGTTTGGACGGCAGTGAATATTTCTCGACGATAAATTTGGGTGATGATCTGCAACCTGGGCAAGATATCACAGTGAAAGCAGTCAAAACTGATGGCACTGAGATTATATTCGAGACAATCTGCCGCATTGATACCCCTGTTGAAGTCGATTATTATCGCAATGGTGGTATTTTGCATACCGTTTTACGCAATTTCTTGAAAGAGTAAAAATGTGGCGTTCAGCCGACCGGCCAACTGGCCGGTCGGCTGAACGCATATGAAAAAGGAAGTTCCATGTCAAAAATACAAGCTGAATTTGAACCCGATGTGATTTCTGAAACCGAAAATTTCGGTGTATGGCGGAGTGAAGATGCTGATGAAGGGGTTATCTATCACATTGAATTAGGTGGCATCACGCTGCATATGACGGCCGAAGAGTGGGATGAATTTGTTGTAGTTATCAAGGGTGCAGCTTAATAATATAGATGAGGGGTGTGCATACTAATTACTCGAGGTAGCACAACCTGTTGAGCGATGTCATACCTGCGCAGGCAGGTATCCAGGTTATCCAAGCGTATGGATTCCCGCCTACGCGGGAATGACTCTCGAGTGTGGAGGTTGCACACCCCTCATATAACTGTAGGGCAATTCTGCAAAATTGCCCTATAGTTTGCGCTATTGTAAGGCCAATGCAAGAAAATAATGAGCCGCGAGATGGGTCGTTTTGGCATTGGCTAGTCTATTCCCACATAAGATCAAACGGATCATTTATTATTGGGAATAGCCTAAGTACAAAGACGAGAGTGAGCCATGAGTGTGCAAGAACCACCGCTTGAATACAATCCGATGATCCGTGATCTTGCTTTGGAAGATCGCCCGCGTGAACGCTTGGCTACGGTAGGTGAAAAGTATCTGTCAACGGCCGAATTATTAGCCATCATTTTACGTGTCGGACGTGGGGGTGAGAGTGCCGTGCATTTGTCAGAACGGTTGCTGGTAAGATTTAACGGTTTGTCAGGATTGGAGCGTACTTCTGTGGGTGAATTGACAACGATATCCGGTATTGGCCCGGCTAAGGCCGTGCAAATTCGTGCCGCTTTGGAACTTGGGCGGCGCATGGTCGTTTCCACTCCCGAATCACGCCCCAAGGTTACCTCACCGCAAGATGCCGCCAATTTGCTCATGTCGGAAATGATGTTTTTAGAGCAGGAACATCTGCGCCTGATCTTGCTCAACACGCGCAATGAAGTCTTGCGCACCCCTACGATTTATGTGGGCAGCCTGAACACATCCGTCGTGCGTATTGGCGAAATATTCCGTGCCGCTATTCGTGAAAACGCAGCCGCCTTGATTGTGGCGCATAATCATCCCTCTGGTGATCCAGCCCCATCACCCGAAGATATTCGCGTCACGCGCCAAATGGTAAGTGCGGGCAAATTGGTAGATATTGAAGTTTTGGAT
>CAYGMR010000591.1:0-3236 GCA_964350725.1 uncultured Ardenticatenaceae bacterium
CTTATGTAAATCGATACGCGATTTACCAAATCGCGCTACAGTTTACATACATGGTATATACTGCCATGTATGTTGTTTTTTGTGTAACTCGGCTTAACAAGCCGAGTTACACTTTAATTATCAATTGGTAGTGTATCAAGAGCCACCTTGTTTGTCGTCGGCTGGATGTTGATTTTCCTCTCAACAAAAAGAACATCTAATTTGTGATCTCGTCAACATTTGATGATGGATTGTTTTGAAGATGGGCTATCTGTTTGATCAAAAGTGATTGATTCATATCGCCAATGCTTCGGCTACTGTCTCAAGCGTTTCGCTGAGTTGGGGCGATTTATTTTTCGTGTAGAAATGGGATCGGTTGCCGATGTCGTCGGCTAAAAAATCTAAAACCCATTGGTCGTACCATTTGTCGCTGCTTGGCATTGTGCTGCGGATTCAGCGGTATCAGGACGCAGCCTCTGGAATATGCCAACGATAGGCTTCCGGCACAGCAAGGACACCATCCCATACTACGTTACGGAAATAGTCGGGGTCTGTATTGCCCTCGGTATTGATCAGCAGCACTTGTGAATTTTCATCTAATTGCAGCCGCTCTTTGAGCGCGGTCGCGCCCTTGTAGGCCATGATAAACGCGAGCGCTCCCAATGTAACAGCTCCAGATTCGCCAGAAACGACAAATGGATCTCCTTTGAGTGGTACGCCATACATACGCATGCCCTTAGCGGCTACATAATCGGGAGTGGTGACAATAAAGTCAGCATGATCCCGGAGAATTTGCCAGGCCAGCGGGCTGGGTTCGCCGCAGGCCAACCCAGCCATAATCGTATCTAGGTCGCCTGTGACCGTGTGTGGTTGGCCGTCGCCAATCTGCATGGAATGGTAAATGCAGGCGGCCGTGCGTGGTTCAACAATGATTGAAACAGGTGCCGCAGCACCAAACAACTTTTTATAAAAAGCAATCATGGCTGCTGCAAAAGCGCCTACACCTGCCTGCAAGAAAATATGGGTTGGCTTGACGAGACCCTGAGCCGCTAACTGCTCTTGGGTCTCACCCAACAGTGTGGTGTACCCCTGCATCACCCACAGCGGAATATCCTCATAACCAGGCCAAGATGTATCAGAGACAACTTGCCAACCATTTTCGTGTGCATCCTGTGTACATTGGCGTACGGCGTCATCATAGTTGCCATTTACCACGCGTACCTCAGCACCGAATTCGGCAATCGCTTCAATCCGTGCCTGCGAGGTCTGTTTGTGGACGTAGATGATACAGGGGAAGCCCAGCTTTTGTGCCGCCCAGGCCAATCCCTTGCCGTGGTTGCCGTCTGTGGCACTGGTGAAAGTGATAGCGCCCAGGGCGTTGCGGATTTTAGCGGACATCAGTTCCGAAAAAGACAATTTGGGAAGGCCTAGCTTTTGGCAGATGAAACGATAAATGGCGAAGGAGCCGCCCAGTGCCTTGAAGGCGTTGAGGCGCATGCGCGTTGATTCGTCTTTTACCCATATGCTGCCCAGGCCTAGACGGGAAGCTAGATGGGGCAGGCGCTTTAGGGGTGTCATTTCATAACCCGGTATTTGCGCGTGGTAGGCGCGGGCCTTATGGGTTATGCCGTCGGGCAGCAGGTGGTCAACGGCCGTCCTGTCTGTCTCTAGGTCTTTATGTTGGTTTTCAAACCAGATAAGGGGTGTTTCGTTCATTGAGTTTATCCTGTAAATCATTTTTTATGGCGCAGGCTCCACCCACATGCAGACTGACGCCAAACAGTGTTAATATGTTAACCGTTGGGTGGCCTGTTTAGGGCTCGACCAAATGAACTGTATATGTTCGTCCACGTTTTTACGATACGTTTGTAAATTCAGATAACTCTGATTTTCAGATTGGTAATTTCCAGATATTTTACACCTTCTTCGGCTGTCAGGTTCGCTGTCAAGCCCTTGATTAATATTTCTTTCGTAGACATTTTACTCTCTTTTGCTACAAAAATTAAATATAACTATCTCTGGTTTGCATATTTGGAATCGAGCTGGGCGTCATTAACTAAAGCTTGTTAGCCTTGCAAAGAAAAACGGCTGTTGTCACTCTTACCGTGACAACAGCCGTTTTTTTCTATTTGAAAATAATGAAAACTGTTACCTAAACCAGCCCAATTGTCTCGAACTGCCCTGCTGTTTCTAAGGCGCCACTGCCGTTATTGGATTTCTTGTGAGCTGGATGCCACTTTTCTGTTTCAAACTGCTCCAATGCTTCCAGTGCTTCGCTGCCATACATGACTGAAGGGCCACCACCCATGAGGATAGCGACTCCAATCGTTTCTGTTATTTCTTCACGGCTGGCACCCGCTTGCATTGCATCGTGGACATGGAAAGCAATGCAGCCGTCACAGCGTACGGTGATAGCAATGCCCAGGGCGATCAATTCCTTTACCTTGGCACTCAACACGCCATCGGTTACGGCGGATTTATGCAAACGACCGAAGCCGGCCATCGGGCCAGGAATCTCACCGCTTAACTTGCCCATTAACTGTTTCAAATGTTCATAATACTCAGGATATTGTTTCATGTTTTAACTCCATTATCTTTTACTTGTAAAATAGTGTTCCATAATAATTCGCCCGTGCCGCCTTTCAATAAAAAGGAATCGGCTCCGGCTGCCAACGCACGTTGACGGTATTGAGGATGGATTGTTAAGATGATGATTTTGACTTGTGGCCATTGGTTTTTGATATACTGTGTTGTTTCCAGGCCATCCATCTCGGGCATTTGTGCATCCATTAGAACGACGTCTGGGTGGTAAACGGCCGTTAAATCTACCGCTTCCTGCCCATTGGCTGCTTCAGCCACGACTTCAATTTCGGGGATGCGAGCCAGTAATGCTTTAAGCCCTTGCCGTGCTGATCGTTTATCATCTGTAATCAGAACACGAACCTCATTGTTGCCAATGTCAATCATCATGCCTTAATCATACTAACGTTCACAATGTCTGTCGTCGGCCATATGTTGATTTTGGTCTCAACAAAAAAGACCGCATTAAGCGGTCTTTCTCCACATATGTTGATGTAAGTTGAAATGTTTGCGGCGGGGTTATTAGCAGGGTGGAACTATTATGTTTCCTCAACATCAGTCTCATTTTCCAATGTTGTTAAACCTTCACGTAAGGCGTATAACGTGGCTTGAACGCGGTTAGCGAGATGTAGTTTGCTCAATATATTGCTCCAACAATTTTATTGACATTAAATCAT
>CAYGMR010000592.1:0-3234 GCA_964350725.1 uncultured Ardenticatenaceae bacterium
GTTCATACCCATTTGCGTGTGCCTGGCGGCGAACATAAAGAAGATTTTGCCAGCGGTACGGCCGCAGCACTTGCCGGCGGCATCACGATGATTTTGGGTATGCCCAATACTTCACCCCCCTTAACGACTCCTAAAGTCATGCAAACCACCTGTCAACAAGCAGCCAAAGATATTTATTGTGATGTTGGCCTCTTCGCGGGTGCCAGTCCAGAACATATTGCTCATTTACCAGCACTTGCTCCCCATGCCGTGGCGCTAAAAATTTACCTCAACGACACATTCGGCCCTTTGCGGGTCGAAGACGTGCCCACACTACGCGCCTGTTTCCAAACGTGGCCGCAAGAAAAACTTATCGCCATGCACGCTGAAAAACAAAGTGTGGCTGTGGGCATTGGTCTGGCCGCAACCTACCAGCGGCCGGTCCATTTTTGCCACATCAGCCGCCGCGAAGAAATCGAACTCATCTCAGATGCCAAAATGCGCGGTTTGCCCGTGACTTGTGAAGTCACGCCACATCATCTCTTTTTGAATCAAGCTGATGCTGCGCGGCTAGGCCCACTGGGTGATATGCGCCCCTTGTTGGGCACGCCCGATGATGTAGCTGCGCTTTGGGAGCATATCAACTCGACAGTTGACTGCATCGCCACCGATCATGCCCCCCACACTCTTGCCGAAAAACATGCGGATATGCCACCACCGGGTGTGGCCGGTTTAGAGACATCGTTGGTTTTGATGTTGACGGCCGTAGACGGCCGTTCGCCGGTAGACGGCCGTTTAACCGCACAAAAAAACTTAACCCTCGACCGCCTTATCGAACTCATGCATACCAATCCCCGCCGCATTTTCAACCTACCGCAACAACCTGACACCACTGTTGAGGTAGATATGCAGCCCTACACTATCCAAAACGACCAGATGCACAGCAAATGTGGGTGGACACCTTTTGCGGGCATGGAAGTTGCAGGACGTGTAAAGCGGGTTTATTTGCGTGGCAATCTTGTCTTTGAAAATGGGAGCCTATTAGCCACACGAGGCAGCGGCACCTATTTATTGCATCAGGAATAGGAGCAATCAAAGATTGTGCAGATGACGCAGATTTTTGCCCAATTATTCGCTAAAAATCTGTGTCATCTGCGAAATCTGCAGATGACCTTTTCATTTTATGAATATCCATATAACAAGATAGCGCTGCGTGCATCCACAAAACAACTCATCTGCCCGCCAACGGCCGTTTCCTCCACATCCCCCTCTGCTGGCAAAACCCCCCGATATTTTTCTGCTGCACCTGTTGGCAATGGGATTGTGACGGTTTGGGGCGTAACGGCCGTATTAAACACAACAATCATCTCCTCATCCGCAAGTACCCGCCGCAACGCATACACATAGTCATCAGCATATAATGTCTCGAAACTGCCCGTGCGTAAAACAGGGTACGCATGACGCAATGCAGTGGCACGCTGGTAAAAAGCAAGTAAGTCTTGATCCCAACTGTCTTCTGTTTGCCAGGGAAATGCTTCTCGACAATCGGGATCATCCGCTGCCGACATGCCGATTTCGCTGCCATAATAGATACAAGGCGCGCCGGGCAGTGTCATTTGCAACAAGACGGCCAGCCGCAACGCGCTTTTGTCTTCGCCCATGATCCATAAGGCACGTGCCGTGTTATGGCTATCGAGTAAGTTCAACTGCACTTGATTGACTTGCCAGTCGTAGAGGTTGTGCATCTTGTTGATGGCTTGCGCAAAATCGCTGCCGGTAAACGGCCGTAGATCATAATGAGGTTTTTCATAATCTACGCGTACGGTTTGGGCCGCACAAAAATTTAACGCCGGCACAGTAAAGCGATAATTCATGACGGCATCAAATTGGTCACCTTGTAACCAGCGTCCGGCTTCATCCCAGATTTCACCCACGATGTACGCATCTGGGTTCGCACTTTTGACAACTTCGCGAAATTCCTGCCAAAAATTATCGTCGTCAATCTCATTGGGCACATCCAAGCGCCACCCGTCAATGCCAAAGTCAATCCAATAGCGGGCGACATCCATAATCATATCGCGCACGCCAGGATTATCTGTGTTGAGTTTGGGCAGCATCGCGTTATTTGCCCAGGCGACGTAGTTGGGTGGGTTTTGGTCATCATGGGCATACGGCCGTAATGGCCAATCTTGTACAAAAAACCAATCGATATAAGGTGAATTGCCCCCATTTTCAAGGATGTGGTTGAACTGCCAGAAACCACGGCCCGTATGGTTGAAAACGCCATCCAAGACGACATACATATTACGCGCGTGTGCCGCATCAAGCAGTTCACGCAGGGCTGCATTCCCGCCTAAAAGCGGATCGACGCTGTAATAATCAAACGTATGGTAACGATGGTTAGATGCCGAGGAAAAAATCGGATTGAGGTAAAGCGCCGTCACGCCCAAGGCTTGTAAATAATCCAGTTTATCGACAATGCCCAACAAATCACCCCCCTGGTAACCTTGTTCGGCAGGGGGGCTGCCCCACGGTTTCAAACGGATTCCACGTGGATGGTTCATACGCGGACTACGCGCAAAACGGTCAGGGAAGATTTGATAGAAAACGGCATGTTTAACCCATTCGGGTGTGTTGATGGTCATATGGTTTTTCCTTATTCACCATTATTTTTGAAATTTCCTGCAAATTGTATCTCGTTTTTGTTGGCACTCAACCGATCGGTTGATACGGCCGTAGCCATCCCATTGATTCGACAATCAACCAGCAGACAAATCTAATTCCACCGCCCGATTGGTTACAAGAGAAAGGCAGACTGCTATGCTATTACTATCTTATTCAGGCAGGTAGTTGTAAGGAGAATTTAAATGTCACCACAAACACGTAATCAATCTTTTGTAGGCGTAACAATCATATTTATGGGTATCGCGATGATACTCAGTTCAATGGATATCAGGATCAATGGGTTAAGCCCCTGGACCTTTTTCGGTTATTTGACTCCCGCTTTCTGGGCTTTGATTTTTGGTTGGGAACATTATTGGCAGCACGGCCGTGTCCTTGACCTGGGCGCAATTTGGGTTTTTGGTCCCATTTTGGTTGCCACCATCCTCATTTTTAACTTGAGTTGGGTCTGGCTGAGCGCCGTTATTTTCATTTTGATGGGTTTGACTTTCATTTTTGGTCAACCCAGCAAAGAAAAGGAGCTTAAATAATGGAACATGTTATTGAAGTCAATCATTTAAACAAGGTTTATGG
>CAYGMR010000593.1:0-3227 GCA_964350725.1 uncultured Ardenticatenaceae bacterium
CTGGTTTATCCAGGTTAGGTAATTCACAAAACATTTTGACCAAAAACAATTGTGCTTTTATGAATTCCTCAAAGAAACTGCGATTTTATGACTAATTTATTTCAAAAGGCTTATCGCGGTTTACCTATCTTATCATCAAAAGTTCACTGTTGATTGTAGGCCATGATTAGATTTTTTGCCTATAATGGCATCTATGCAAGCAAAAGGCCTTGAAAGCACAGATAGAAGAAAATACGGATATGCAACACTTATCATTCTGAGTTTCTGTTTATCCGGGTCGCTCCCAAAATGACCTATTTACGTCGTAGTTGGCTGCGCTTGGCGCTCACCTGGTTGGTTATTTGGGCAATTGGCTACCGTCTGTTGGCCGGTGGCTGGCCTTATGCAAATCGTTGGTTGCTGTTGTCTGGTCTGACACTCGCTTATTGTTTGTGGTTGTTGTGGCGTTTTTTGCCTGAAAATCACCGAGAGGGCGCAACGGCCGTTTTGCCCACCCTGGGTCTCGGTAACCGGCTGACGCTGCTGCGCGGCTTGGGCATTGGTTTGTTAGCAGGTTTTCTCTTTTCACCCTGGCCCCAGGGGCGATTTGCTTGGGTAATTGCCTTAACGTATACGGCCGTTAGCATTGCCGATTATTTCGATGGTTATGTCGCACGTAAAACCAATCACGCAACTGTGTTAGGCAGCCGCCTGGACATGGAGTTTGATGGACTTGGCGTTTTAGTGGTTAGTTTGCTGGCGATTGGCTATGGGCAGTTGCCCTGGTGGTTTTTGAGTATTGGTCTGGCACGCTATTTATTTATCTGGGGACTGTGGTGGCGGGCGCGGCGCGGCCTACCGATTTTTGATCTACCGCCCAGCACACAGCGACGCATTTTGGCCGGCGTGCAAATGGGATTGCTAACGGTGGTCTTGTGGCCAATTGTGCCCGCCCCGATGGCGATCATTGGCGGCACGCTTGTCGCTGTGCCCACGCTGATCGGCTTTGGACGTGACTATGCCATCGCTGCCGGCTGGCTAGACCCGGCCAATACAGCCTATAACCAACTGCGGCAGTTCCTGGCGGTTTTGCTCATGCGTTGGCTGCCACCCATTTGGCGAATCCTGCTGCTGATTTGTATGTTATTAATTTTGCAAGCGGCGGATATCTGGTGGCAACCATCGGCATGGCACGCTTTGATACTGTCTTGGAGCTTACCGGGTTTGCCCCAAACGGCCGTTTTAACGACAAGTTTGAGTGTTATCGCTGTTGTGTGTACACTGCTGGTCGTGGTGGGGTGCGCAGGGCGTTTAACGGCCGTTCCTTTGTTGTTCCCCATTGGGTTTGACATCGCGACACAAGGTCTCACCTTAGCCAATGGTTTGGCATTAACGGCCGTTATGTTTATCGTTTTGTTTGGGTGTGGCCCTTGGGCCGTATGGACACCCGAAGATAAACTTTTTTTGTATCGTGGTGCCGCAGTGGAAAGCGGAGATGGCGGTATTCGGACTTCCTAAAAGATTTGCCACGGATTCCACAAATTAAACTAGCCTGTGTGCATCGAATTAATTGTTACGAGGCGAAATGCTTACTTGGATTCGGCAACACACATTAAAACAACATGTTTTGCAAATTCTACCCTGGTTGATCGCAGGAATTTTGCTAATCTGGGTATTAAGGCGCGTGCCATTGCAAGAAAGCTGGCAAACTTTACAGAGATTGACTTTCATACAAATCGGCAGTTTGGTCTTACTCAATTTTTTGATTTTGGTGACATTAAACGGCCGTTGGTGGCTCATTTTACGTGGCCAAGGTTACCGGGTGCCATTTTTCACCCTGTTTGGTTACCGCTTGGCTGCATTTGGCCTCAGCTACTTTACTCCTGGCCCGCAATTTGGCGGTGAACCGTTACAAGTTTATCTCGTTGAAAAAGAACACAATACACCACGCCCTGCAGCCATCGCGGCTATGACATTGGATAAGGCCTTAGAGTTGACCTTGAATTTTGCGTTTTTGTTAATTGGCGTTGTTGTCATTCTACAGAGTCGTTTGTTGGGTATCGGTGAGCATGAAACGGCCGTTTCGGCAAGCTCAGCACAAGCTGTTATTCCCCTGTTTTTATTGGCAATCCCGCTCGGATTTTTGTTTGCGGTCTGGTTTGATTGGCCACCAATCACAAAAGCTATGCAATTAGGCGAACGGCTGCCACTTTGGAATAAACGTCCTGCCTGGCATGTTACCTATCAACGTGGACATAAAGCGGCACACGCCACCGAAACCGAAGCACATCAATTTTGCCGTCAGTCACCCCATATGTTTTTGCTGGCTCTTTTAATCTCGATCATCAGCTGGCTGTTGATGATCGCAGAATTCTGGTTGATGGTTTCATTTTTAGGTCTGCAACTAAGCTTGCTACAGTTGATAATTGCGCTCACAGCAGCGCGCATCACCTTTTTGTTATTATTACCCGGTGGGATTGGTGTTTTTGAAGCCGGGCAGGCATTTGCTTTTGGCGCGATGGGTCTAAATCCAGCACTTGGCATCAGTGCCAGCTTGCTCATTCGGGGACGCGATGTCATATTGGGTGTAACTGGTTTATGGTGGGGCAGCCGACGCTTAGGCAAAACAAAAAAATGACTTTGCTGAAAATTCGCTTTGGTTTTGTGGTTTCGACAGAAAAAGCGGGAGATGGCGACAAATCTTTAGTTTCAATTTGAAAAAACTATTATAATAGAATAAAATCGAAAAGTAGACATTCGATTTTTAATTTTGCATCGAATTCGCATTAATTCGTTGCAGATTTCGGAAAGTACAAAAATGTTAGCAATGTCTTTTGTGGCCAAATCTTTTGGCCACAAGATTTGGCAAATGATTTGGCAAATGATTTAAGGAGGAATTCAATTATGTTGGCAAATTTGAGTGGGCGTGCATATGGCATCATTGTGTTGACCTTGGCGACAGCCCTGATCCATTTAATTTTAGGTTTCAGTGGGCCAGACCCTATATTTATTCTCAATGGGCTTGGTTACATCGTGTTATTAATCGCGTTGTATTTTATACCGCAGTTGGCGGGTATGCGTAAATGGATTCGGTGGGTGTTTATTTTGTACACGGCCGTTACCATCATCCTCTTTTTCGTTTTCCAAGGAGCAGATGCGTTCTCCTCCGTCTTGGGACTTGTCACGAAAGTCATCGAATTGGTATTGATTGTGATGCTCTGGCTGGATCGCGGCGAGGATTAAAAAAG
>CAYGMR010000594.1:0-3216 GCA_964350725.1 uncultured Ardenticatenaceae bacterium
CCGGCATTCGGCAGTTCCTCGATCATGCCCCCGACATCACGGTTATTGCCGAGGATGATGATGGTGCAATGGCCAACCAGCTTCTTGAGCCCCACAAGCCCGATGTCGCCGTGCTCGATATCCAAATGCCCAAAGCTACCGGCATTGAAGTGACACGCTGGGTGCGTGCTACTTGCAGCGATGTAGGCGTATTGATCCTGACGGCGTATGATGACGACCCCTATGTGCTTGCCGTTTTGCAAGCTGGCGCCAATGGTTATGTGCTCAAAACAGCCGCGCCTGCCGACATCGTTCAGGCTGTGCATGACGTCTACGCAGGCAAATCCGCTCTCGATCCAGCCATCGCCCATAAGCTCCTGTCCCATATTGCCAGCTCAAACGCGCCACAACCTGATTATGAAACCTTAACCGACCGTGAACTTGAAGTGCTGCGATTGGCTGGCAAAGGTTACACCAACAAAGCGATTGGTGTGCAACTGGGGATCAGTAACCGCACCGTGCAAGGACATCTGGCGAAAACCTACAGCAAGCTGCAAGTCGGCAGCCGTACTGAAGCTGTGATGAAGGCCGTTGCGTTGGGGCTTATAGCCGCAGATATAATCTAAACCGATGAAACGCTGGCGCAGTTTTCCGCTTCAATTATTCATTCTCACGGTTTTGCCGCTCTCTGTGTTATTAATGACAATCGCCTTTGGCAGCCTTGGGCTGCACCAAAGAGCGATGCGTGCGATGGTCGGTGAGCGGGACGAACGTGCCACACGTGCTGCGGCCAAATCCATTTCTGAACAATTAAATCAGCGTGCAGTGGCTGTCCGCAGTCTGGCGCTACAAACACCACTCGTTGCCAGTTCTGAAAATGCTCTAGCGGATGCCTCTTTCCTCCTGCCGGGCTTCGAGGGTGGCGTGGCTTTGTTTGCGGCGAATGGTGATTTACTGGTTACGAGCAAAGATGCCCAAGCGTGGCAGTCCCCGGCCATACGCCAACAATTGACGCGCATCAAACCGGTCACAAACGCGACCAGCGCAGCCTACTTCTCACCTGCTTTCACTGATCCAATTACGGGTGAAGAGCGGATGTTTGTTGCCATTGCTGCCCCTGATGGGTTGGTTGCGGCCGGCATTTTTTCGCCGGCAAATTTGGCGCGCAAAGCGTTGACCGATGTTTTTGGTTCAAATGATGGGGCAACGGCCGTTGTGGTTAATCCAGATGGCGAAATTGTTTACCAGGCTGGTCTGCGCGCTGAGGATGCTGCGGAGATTCGCCAACATCCCGGTGTAACCGGCGCGTTGGGTGGCACAAGCGGAACGACCTATTTAACCTTGGGCGGAGATGAATATGTTGTCGCTTTTAGCCCGATTTCGCCGGTGGGTTGGGCGTTGGTTGTTGAGGAACCGTGGCAAGATGTTGCGGATCCGCTGCTGCGAGCAACTGAACTGGCCCCGCTTGTTTTAGTGCCAGTGGTGTTAATTACTTTGTTTGCTTTATGGTTTGGTGTCCGTCAAATTGTCACCCCGCTGCAAGCGCTTGAACAAAAGGCCACCGAACTGGGCTGGGGGAATTTTGAAGCGATTGAAGAACCGGTGGGCGGCATCAACGAAATCCAACGGCTGCAAACGGAACTCATCCATATGGCGCACAAGGTCAAACTGGCGCAGCAAAGTTTGCGCGGGTATCTGGGTGCTGTCACAACTGGCCAGGAAGAGGAACGTCGCCGTCTGGCTCGTGACTTACATGACGATACTTTGCAATCACTTATCGCACTCAACCAGCGTATTCAAATCGCCCAACTGACTGTGGGTGAAGATAATAATCTAACTCAATTGGCAGAAATGCAGCAGATGGTGGGTCAAACCATCGCTGATTTGCGCCGCCTGACCCGTGATTTGCGCCCCATTTACCTCGAAGACTTGGGGCTTGTGCCGGCACTCGACATGTTGGCGCGTGACACAGGCCAGAATCTGCAAATCCCAATTACATTTCAGACGACCGGAACTGAACGCCGTCTGCTGCCGGTTGAGGAATTGGCTTTATACCGTATAGGACAAGAGGCGCTCAGTAATATTGTGCGCCATGCCCATGCCGCCCAAACGCAACTGGATTTGCATTTTGCTCCTGACTACACAGCTTTGACCGTTCAGGATGATGGTATCGGCTTTGATGTGCCCGAAAGTCCCGCAGAAATGGCAGCAACCGGTCATTTTGGTTTATTGGGTATGCAGGAGCGTGCGGAGCTGATTGGGGCGCGGTTCACGATTGAATCTACCCCACAGGGTGGCACAATATTGATAATCACATTGCCGAATAAAGTTGCGTTAAAAAATTAGCATATTGGTCAAATGAGTTTTATTGATCATAGGCTGTTTGGCGGGGTTGATCTAGGCGAAAGTGCGCTGTTGTCTGAGTAGAGATTTTGTAAAATAGTGGGATGCAAACGCCATCTCATTTGTTGATAACGGCCGTTCTCACTCACAAAGGAACCAAATTTACTTCTGTACCTTTTCATAGACACGCGCTATTGCTCGGTTCCGTTTTGCCTGACATTCCTTTTGCTTTGCTGACGCTCATTTATGCGATTTATTACCGTTGGTTTGCACCGTTTCCGGGTGAAAGCAGTTTTATGTCTTATCTTCACTTTGAACTGTTTTACACCGATCCAGTTTGGCTTATCGGTCATAATATATTCCATTCGTTATTGATCAATATGCTTCTTATCGCCCTAGGATATTGGGGGGGGCGCGGCTGGCGTTGGGCACGGCCGTTATTTTGGCTGAGCATAGGTACATTGTTTCATACGTTAATCGACATCTTTACCCATCATAGTGACGGCCCGCTACTTTTCTTTCCACTTAACTGGACCTATCGTTTTCAGAGTCCGGTTAGCTATTGGGAAGCAGCATATTACGGCCGTGCATTCACCGTTTTTGAATATACGCTAAACATATTGCTTGTCGTTTATCTCGTATGGATTTGGCGCAAAAATAACGCCGATTCTCACAGGCACGGATTGGAAGGAGATAATTTGTTATGAATGAACATAAACACCATACAATGCAAGCAGAAGGACAGTGCGCTTGCTGTCGCGTGTGTAACTTGGAACCTGATAGCCAAGCTCTCCATAATGAACATATGAATCATGATGAACATGCTGATCACAGTGACCACGCGGATCATGCAGATCACAGCGGACATGAAATTATGTTCCGTAATCGTTTCTG
>CAYGMR010000595.1:0-3204 GCA_964350725.1 uncultured Ardenticatenaceae bacterium
TTGGATAATGCGATTAAATTCACACAACCGGCCGATACGATTGAGCTAAGAGCGTCTGAAGATGAACGGGTGGTGGTGATTGAAATTGCGGACACGGGCTACGGTATTCCCATAGAAGAAATCCCACGCGTGTGGGACGAGTTGTTCCGAGGAGAGGGCGCTCAAAGTATACCAGGCAGCGGTCTAGGTCTATCATTGGTACGTGCGATTGTCATTCGTCATGGGGGGGATGTCACCATTCGCAGTCGTCCGCAACAAGGTACAGTGGTCACGATGCGTTTGCCAGTAAACGATGAAGGGAAGCTTTCTCTCGATTAACTGAAACAATCTCCCGCTTAATCAGATGTTACAGAATTGTAACTTGATGAAACAAAGTGACTACAGGCCAGCCATCTTCTTGCTACATCCTTCAATTACACTCTGACTTATTGAGAAAACACAGGTCTTTGCGCCTGACAAACATTTATTGAGTGTAAAGGAAATAAAATGAACAAGAAATTTCAGAATATAAAGATAATCTTACTCTTAGTGATAAGTGCGCTTCTCATGAGCGCGTGTGGCACATTGCAGGTGGAACAGGTGGAACCAGCGGTGTCAGAAACTGAACTAACGGGTGTGCCTGGGAAACCAGAATTGGATGAACCGGCATCAGCGCCTGGTGTGGAGGAAACGGCCGTTTCCCCCACTCCCTCTTCTGCTATTTCCGACCCTCCGTCCACGCCTATCTTAGAAAATATTCCAGCCACACATAACAATGGTAGTAATGAAATTATCATTTTGCCCGGCTGCTTCGATTTTGATAATGGGGCCAGTTTGACTCCCCCGGATCCAGACTGTGACTTCAATCTGTTGCCAGGGCCTGATAGCGGAACGATTGAAATGTATCCTATTGACTCTGCTCAGTTAGCTTATGGTAGTGTCTTCTCTGATGCACCCACATTTACCCAATGTGCAGGCACCGATGCATTTAGCACGGAGCAGGAACTCGTGGCACCAATGGCGGCTATGTATGTTTGTTACCGTACTGGAGAGGATCGTGTCGGCTTTCTACATTTTACAGATGCCGATCTTAAACAAGCGTATACAGTCACGTTAGAATGGCAAACTTTTTCCAATGAACAAGATAACGGCGTCATTCTTGAAGAAATGAACCGCGCTTACCAAAACAACACCTTTGGTTTTACCTTGCCACTGCCAGAAGCATGGCAGGGATATACCGTAACGCAGAATGATTATGAAGGAGTAACGAACTTTTGCTTTACCTTTATCGGTTCTGCCCCCACATGTGTTTTACAGATCGATGTCTATAGTCAGGAAAACTGGGACAAGTTGGATAAAGTATCAGATGATTATTATCTGGCTGAGAATAACCTGTTTGTCTTTGCAGCGGGGCCCCATCAGGAAGAATGTGTACAGTTAGATGATTTTCAGTGTGCACGCTACCAGGAAATACCGACCATTCTGGCCGGGTTTAACTTAGAGCAATAAATATCCAGGACTTTCGTTCTTCACTGGCTGAGCAGCTTGCTTTTCCAGCATATCGAAGACCGGAGAGGCGAAAGTCCTGATATTATATTCTCGGACTGATTCTTGCATTTTTGATAGATAGAAGTCAACCCTTTTTCTATATTAGATCGTTAAGAAGAAACGCGCCCCTCTGTTTGCAATTTGGTTCTGCCAGAGAAAATTCCCTACCGTATATTCACGCATGAAAGTGGGAGATACCCAAAATGAGACCATCAGCAAGGTGTTTTTTTCTCGCCATCGCGACCCTTTCCATTATAATGAAGCTATGAATGGCGACTTAGTCAAACGAAACTATATGCGCCCCGCTTACGGCCGTTTCTTGTTCCCCGTCCGCACCTCATCAAAAAGCTCAACCAGGGATTATACGGAGATTGTAAACTCACACTTGTTTTCGCCCTCGTAAATATTGGCAAGCTACCTTATTGGGGTGGCGTTATAACGCCATCTACCTTTCCGCACCATTTTCCCTTATAATCCCACTGTGGAAACCATATTCCTGCAAACTAAACTTTTCATCCCATCACTGCGTTCTAGCCTCGTACGCCGCCCCCAATTAATCGCCAGGCTGAATAATGAGCGGTCATATAAGTTGATTCTGGTTTCGGCTCCGGCCGGCTACGGTAAAACGACGCTCATTACTGAATGGATCGATCAAATTCATGCGGACGTGGCCGTTTGTTGGCTGTCGCTGGATGAAGATGACAGCGATCTGCAGCAGTTTTTTAATTATCTGGCAGCAGCGATACGGCCGTTACCCGACAGCCAATCCGCTCTGCTGCAACTGCTGCAATCCCCCCAAACAGTGCCCGCCAAAAATTTGATGGCTGCGTTTGTGAACGATGTAACCCCCGTTTCCACATCCTTCCTGCTCATTCTCGACGACTATCACGCCATTGAATCGGCCGAAATAGATCTAGCAGTGGCCTTCTTGCTTGACAATATGCCGCCGCAAATGACGCTGGCGATCACCAGCCGCGCAGATCCTGGCTTCCCTATCTCGCGTCTGCGAGCCAAGGGTGAACTAATCGAATTCCGCGCTGACGATCTGCGCTTTACCGAAGCAGAAGCGGCACAGTTCCTCCAAAAAAGTATGCATCTCACCCTGTCATTAGACCAAATCGCAGCCTTAGAAACCCGCACCGAAGGCTGGATTGCAGGGCTGCAAATGGCAGCTTTGTCCATGCAAAGGCGTACAGACACGGCCGCTTTTATCAGCGATTTCACTGGCAGCCACCATTTTGTGCTCGACTATTTGGTTGAAGAGGTGATGCAAAGCCAACCCGAACAAACGCGCAATTTTTTGCTGCAAACATCTATTTTTGACAGATTGAGCGGCTCTCTTTGTGCTGCCGTCACCGGGCAGGAAGACAGCAGGGCTTTATTGGAAGGCCTAGAGCGTGACAATATGTTTGTCGTCTCGCTAGATGATGAGCGTCAATGGTATCG
This sequence comes from uncultured Ardenticatenaceae bacterium, assembly GCA_964350725.1. Taxonomy (GTDB): domain Bacteria; phylum Chloroflexota; class Anaerolineae; order Promineifilales; family Promineifilaceae; genus JAACFF01. The sequence continues at coordinate 2,974 of CAYGMR010000595.1, forward strand.
CTATCACCATCTCTTTGCCGATATGCTGCAAGCGCGTTTGATGGAAGAACAGCCCGATTACCTACCAACCCTGCATCGACGGGCGAGCGTGTGGTTCGAGCAGAATGGGTCGCTGCCCGATGCGATCGATCATGCCACTGCCGCCCATGATGTCGAGCGGGTGGCTGACCTCCTTGAGCTGGACTGGCCCCAAATGGCTGGAACATTTCAGTCTGCTGCCTGGCTTGGCTG
>CAYGMR010000596.1:0-3194 GCA_964350725.1 uncultured Ardenticatenaceae bacterium
ACCGCTGTGAACGCCCCTGATGACATATCTGCTGATCCAGTAGATAAAGGACTGCTCCTGCGTGCCGGCCATGGCGATACGGCCGCCTGGCATGACCTTGTCACAAAATATCAAACCCCCGTGTTTCGGCTTGCCTATTTGATTATGGGTGATGTGGCTGCTGCTGAAGATGTCGCCCAAGAGACTTTTATTCGTGCGTTTTTGAAGTTGAATAGTTTTGATGCGCAACGGCCGTTACGTCCCTGGTTGTTACAAATCGCGAAAAATTTAGCACGGAACAAGCGGCGCAGTATTGGTCGTTATTGGTCTGCAATCCAGCGTTTTTTGCATTACAACCAACCCGATCTCAGCACTGAACCTGATTTCGTGCAGGCTGACAGCGAATTATTATGGGCAGCCGTGCGCCAACTCAAACCAGCTGCACAGGAAGTTGTCTATTTGCGTTATTTTATGGCGTTGTCTGAGGCTGAAACGGCCGTAACGCTTGACATTCCCCCTGGCACTGTTAAATCACGGCTGCATCGCGCCCTCAAAAAATTACGTCAGTTGATTGAAGAAGAATATCCGGAGCTAAAACCATGAGCGAACAAACAGACAAAGTATGGGCAGAACATCTCACAACAATCGCTGCGGATTTTCAGTACCCACATACGCCCCCCATAGCACGGCATATTCAGCAAAAACAGACAGTTTCTGGAAAATCATTGGGGACTCAACACAGACGACGGTGGGCAACGGCCGTTGCTGTTGTGCTTGTTTTGCTATTAAGTTTGTTGGCGCTTCCACCTGTGCGTGCGGCTATATTGGAATTCATCCAAATTGGTGCTGTCAAAATATTTAACACTTCGCCATCTCAACCGGCACCAACGGAATCGCTGCAAAAGCTGTCCTTAGGTGATATTGGCACAGAAATCACGCTGGCAGAAGCGCAAGACAGCATGCCACTGTTACTGCCAACCGTTCCAGCCTATGCAGTGGCGCCGGATGCTGTCTATCAACAAGCGCTTAACGCAAGCGAGGCAGTCATCACTTTGGTGTGGTTTGGTAATGAAGAACGCGCACAGATCGCTCTGACGCAGATCGGCATTCCGAGCTTTGGCATCAAGTGGGCAAATGGCGAACAGATCGCAGAAACGGCCGTTAACGACACACCAGCTGTTTGGATCGAAGGGCCGCACCTGTTTAGTTTTGCAGAGTTTGCTTTTAGTGATTTTGTGACCATCGATACCCAGGTTCTATTATGGACGGCAGGGGATACAACCTTGCGTTTAGAAGGCGATTTGACACAGGCTGAAGCTGTCGATATTGCTGAATCGCTGCGTTGATTGGCAGAAAAGGGAACCTATTCAGATTGACAGGTGTATATCTATCAAAACCAAAAAGCACCATAGTTGAATGTAGATCGGATTGTTAATCTGATTTACAAAGGAGAGATAGATGTCAAAACCTAAGTCAAAATTATTTGTTCTCGTTACTATTTTTGTGTTGCTGGCAACGGCCGTACCCGCTTTTGCAGGTGGTTGGGCCACCATCAGGCTCACAGATATGCCAACAGAGGTGAGGGCTGGTGAAGAAACCGCAATCACCTTTCAAGTTTGGCAGCATGACAATAAATTGGTGCAGTCATTGATGTCAAACGATAAGGTTTATCTCATTGAACCGCAAGTGAGCGCCACGCACGTTGATTCTGGTCAAACCATCACAACTGTCGCCCAGCCGAACAAGGCCGACCTCAGTTTTGAGGCCCGGTTGACACTGCCTGAGCCGGGTATCTGGGAATGGACAATTGATCCCATGCCATTGGGTGGTGCAACAAAGTTAGAACCGTTGGATGTGCAGCCAGCTCTTGAACCTGTTGCTGCTATTGCCCGCCAGCGGCAAATAGATCAAGTGCTAAATGGGTCGTTGCTACTCATTGGTGCTACTGTTTTAGTTGTTTTATTTGGATTCAGCCTTTTTGTATTTCGTCGCCACCAAAAACCGCAGCATGCTTCATGACGACAATAGATAGCAAAAAGAGCGGATTACTACATGCATGTAGTTTGTTCGCTCTTTTTGCTATCCGATGTAGTCTTTAGCAAGGTTTGATTGCGATTTGCAAACGGCCGTTTTCTCCAATCACAATCATCTTCTCATCAAATACTGCGTTAACCACCACCGCTTTTGCACGTGTAATGCTGATTAGATCCGTTGCCGCGTCGCTTAAATTCGCCGCCAATGCTGCATCATTAGTCATCAAAAACAGCCCTGCTAATTCAGTGCCCAAGGATAGATTGTTGTCACTTTTGTAACGGCGTATAGTTGTGGCGATCTCGATGAGATGGGTGCCGGTGGTAACGGCCGTGTCGTCTAACCAACGCGCATCAACTTGCGGCCATGCTGAGACATGAATCGATGCCACACCCTCATCGTCTGCAAACAATCCATGATAAATGCGTTCGGTCACATGCGGAAAGAGCGGCGCAAAAAGTTTGATGGTGGTTGCGAGAGCCTGATAAAGCGTGAAACGTGCGCCGTCACTATTGCTGCTGTGGTCATAAAGCCGTTTTTTCACCATTTCCAGATAATTGTCAGCAAAATCGTGCCAAAAAAAGGTCTCCACCTCATTTTTAGCGGTCTGATAATCATAAGCCTCGAAGGCACTGGTTGTACGTTGGATCACCGACTGCAGCCGTGCCAACAGCCAGCGGTCAGCAGGCGTTAGTTGATTGGTCAAGTCGTCTGACCGCCCAATAGTCGCATACTCTAGCAGGAATCGTTGACTAAAGCGTGCCACATTCCACAATTTGGTGACAAGTTTGGCGCCCGCTTGAATTTTCTCTTCACTGATCACCGCATCTTTGCCCAGACTGGTGGATGCTGCCCAATAACGCGCAGCATCGGCCGAATATTGCTCGATCATTTCTAAAGGTGCCATTGCGCTGCTGGGACGACTTTTGCTTAGTTTTTTTGTTCCGACAGGGGACATGCCCCAACCAGAGATTGCCACATCTTGCCAGGGCAATGCATTAAAATGATAGTGAGATTTCACGATGGTATAAAATGCCCAGGTGCGAATGATTTCATGGGCTTGTGGGCGCAATGAAAAAGGCGTTACTTGGTCATACAGTTTTTCATCAGTTAACCATTTTCCTACAATCTGCGGTGACATTGAGGAGGTTGCCCAGGTATCCATCACATCGGTTTCAGGTGTA
>CAYGMR010000597.1:0-3189 GCA_964350725.1 uncultured Ardenticatenaceae bacterium
CAACGGTGACTCCCAGAATTCCTCCAAAATCGACTGGAACAACCTGGTCAAGCCTAGGGCAATGCAACCCTCCCCCTCCCTCAACTCCTGCATTGCTCGAGTTTCTAACAAAAAAAGCTGTCCCGACAAGGGGCAGCTTTTTTTGATCTAATCGACAAAACACCAATTTTTTTATAGTCGCTCAGTACGGACAAACATGCAATGATGGCTCGCTCGCGGCCGTGTCTCCTGACCGTGCCGCAAATTCATTCCGCAGAATATTGCTAAGATTATAAGTTATTTCTCACGTAATCCATAAACACGTAGAGTTTGCGGATGGAATAACCAGGCCAGCCCCAATAATGGTTGAATGAGGGGAAAAAAACCATAGTCAGCCCCAAAATATGCCCAAACGGTACGGCCGATGACGTCAGCCATGATAAAACTCAAAACGCCCACAATCAATGTCATTGCGGATTCAAAAACCAACACCCCTACTGAAAGCCGCCATGCCCATTTTTTATGGATGGCAAAACCGACTGTCGCTGTCATATAACAAAGCGCAGCGATCAAACTTAAGGTGGCCGCTAGTTCATTCACTGGGCCAGCTTTGAAAAACAGTTGGTAAATCGCACGCACACCGGTTGATAACGCCAATACGGGATAAGAAATCGCCAGGATCACACCAGCCGCCGCGATAAAGCCGGATAGACCGTTTTCTTCTGGCCTATTTTCTACGGGATTTGATTCTGTCTCATCTACAACTTGTTTTGTTTGCTCCATTCCGGAATTTTAACACAATATTTATTTAGCATGCATAGCGTCTGCAAACAAGTTGTCATACCTGTGCAGACAGGTATCCAAATGTTTGGATTCCCGCCTGCGCGAGAATGACACAGCTGACAGGTTGTTCGTGTTCCCTAAAAAGCGTGTCCCCATTGAAGGGCAGTGCTACAATGCTAACAATAAATAATGGAGAAATATGGGATGTCATTTGAGCATAACATGGAAAGCAATTTAGAAGAAGATAACGGCCGTTCCCCCCGTGGAAAAAGCTGCTTGTTTGTCGGTTTGCTGCTCATTCTAGTTGCGAGCATGTTGGCCTCGTCCGTCTACAGCCTTATTTGGTTTTTCGACCGTGAACAGCCCCCCCATGAAACGCCCATCCCCACCCCCACAACAGAAGCAATAGCGGCAACAATCGAAACCCAAGAACAATCGATTCCCACAGCAGAGGCGCAAGGTGCAGCGCCAACTTCGACATCAAACACCAACAACCGCATCGTCCTCATCAATGATGAAAACCAAATCGAAATCGTCGCCCCAAATGGCTTTACACGTCAAACACTCACAGATGAAAAAGATATATTCTTCCAATTTCCTGCCTGGTCACCCGATGGCAGCCAAATCGCCGCGATTGGCGGCAAATTTAATGGCAGCGGCGTTTATGCCTTATCCGAAATCGAAAATGAAGCGGAACCCGTCATTCTTGAAGAACTCTATTTCAGCAGCCCACAAAATCCTTTTTATCTTTATTGGTCACCAGACAGTCGGCAAATCAGCTTTTTGGCCAATAAACCCAGTGCAGGGCTTGGGTTGAATTTGTTGGATGTGGCGGATGCCGCCTCAAACCGAGTGATCGCCACGGGCAGCCCCGTTTATTGGAATTGGACACAGACTAGCAGCGAACTCCTGCTGCACAGCGGTACCCAAAATGAAGCGCGGCTCGTGTTAATTGATCAAGAAGGACGCGACTTGGTACCGGAGATTCCCTCTCCAGGCTATTTCCAAACTCCCGGTATTTCGAGTAACGGCCGTTATTGGGCCTTCTCGCAGTTGAAAGACGGCAATACAAGTTGGCTGGTCATTCAAGACAATCAGACAGGGGAACAATATGAAGAACGACACGCTGGCTTACTGGCACTGAGTTGGAGTCCCAATGCCAACAAACTCGCCTATATCAGCAGCAATGTTAATGACAATAGTACGCCCTGGGGACCTTTACGCCTGCATGATACAGAAACGGCCGAAACCCGAACATTAAGTTCAGAACTCGTATTGGCTTTTTTTTGGTCACCCGATGGTGAAAAAATTGCCATGCTCACAGCCCCATTCTCACAAGGGTTTGAAAATGAGCAGCAGGTTAAAAATCACAAAAGTCCCCAATCTGCCAAAATTATGCCAGTGCAACAAAACCCACACCAATTCAAACTGTCAATCATTGATGTTAACAGTGGCACAGGGTTACAGATAGCCGAAATCATACCATCGGCCACATTTATGACTCAATTTATCCCATTTTTCGACCAATACGCGCTTAGCCACCGCCTATGGTCGCCCAGCAGCGACGCGCTCGTGCTGCCCATCATTGAAAATCAAGAAAATAAAATCATTGTTTTTCAAGCGAACGGCAGCAAAAAAACGGAGGTAGGCAGGGGTGACATCGCCTTTTGGAGCCAAAACTAACTCATAATTATGCTAAAGCTCACCAACAGCAAAACGAGCAGGGACAGCCAACCCGGCAAAAATGGCACACGCCTTTGATACAACACGCGCGGCGGCACAAAGGCGATCAATAGGCCAATCAAACTCAATATCCCCCAAAGAAAACGCATATCCCCAGCGGCCAACATAAACAAAGCGTGAATTTGAAACACTGTAAATATCAGCAATCCTTGCACAAATAGGAGGCCAAGAAGCGCTATAATCACGTATTTACCGTTGCCAGGTTCAATGTTTGAATTCACTGGAAATGCTGATACCAGAATATATAACATAGAAAATCCCAGCCATGCACCCGGCGCAAACACAAAAAACGCTGATGAGTCCCCCTCATCCATGGCGGTCGTGTGCAAATCCAAGGCTGAAACAAAATAACCCAGTTGGAATGCCAACATCGTCACCAACATCAACCCGAATAATAAAGCCAATACGCCGCGCACCTTTGTATTCAACAACCACGCAGGCGGCTGCCAACGCGATGAAATTGTGGGCGTTTTTAACTTGCGGATTAAATAGACACCAATACACAGCAGCGAATATAGGCTTCCCAAATATAAACTATGCATGCCTGAGGGCGTTTGCAGCGATTTATCCCCAAATTTACTCAATAAAACGGCAATCGCTAACAAATCTGCCAATACAGGCCCAAATACTAAAATCCTTCCGTATTTCTCCATAAGGGATGAATAGTACCGATTGGTACTCAAA
>CAYGMR010000598.1:0-3180 GCA_964350725.1 uncultured Ardenticatenaceae bacterium
CAATTCAAGGCACGCACGATGTAGTTCCAGTTGGAACCACTGTCGCCAGCACCAGCGGTGTGGGTGTAAGTCGTGGCAGCGCTGTCTTGATCCAAAACAGCACCGGGATCATTTGGCGCAAAGTGGGGATCCGTTGAGTGCCAAACTTCATAACCGCCACTGTTAGCCGGATCATCGCTCCAATTCAATTCGACATCAGTGCCATTTGCTGTGATTGTGGGGGTTACGGCCGTTGCCGCATCTGCCGCACACTCTGGCGCAACCACAATCTCCAAAACATCTGTCGCTGCATTGTCTCCCCCTGGAATGCCATTCACAAGAACTGAATTTCCTGCTGCGTATAATTTATAGGTCATGGGCAGAGTTGGATGGGAGGGCGCGGTCCAATTAAAATTGAATTCGGCCGTGCCGTTGCCATCAATTGCTTTAGGAGCTGTATGCGTGATTTCATCAATCAATATTTTGGTTTCAGCGTCAACGCTGGCTAACACACCACCCGTAGCGGACACACCCAAACCGGCATACGTCTGTACAGTCGGTGCGCCGCTGGTCACGCTAAAAGTAACAGGCACGACCTCTCCTGAGGCAACTTGCATAGGTGCATTAAGCGCCACTGTCGGCACAACGCCACCTCCATGGCATGCTGTACAATACAAGCCACTGCTAGTACTAGGGTTACCTGAGTATCCCGAAATACCGGTTGAATAAGCCTTTAGCGGCTTAATTAACAACAACGTTGCAGCCAGGATTGTGACTAGCACGCCAAAAACCAACAAACTCGAATATGTGGTACTACGTTGGAAGTTTTCCATCTTGTGACCCCTTTTTGCCCGTTTTCATGAGGAATTGGATATTTGATAGACGCTGCTTCAGTGCAGCCGCTTGATTTTACAGTGGCGAAGGTCTATTGGTCAAAGTTCGTCCAATAAAAAAGTGGTGGCAGTTGTATGGTGTTGTTACAAACACCATACAACCGCTACCACTATTGATTCTCGATTTTCTGTTGTTTACAGAACCATATCTTGCTTAAGGCGTTCCTGCCAGAACGGCAAAATCATATTCGCCTACTCTAATGGAATCAGCTGTAGAATTGCCACTACAATCTTTGGCACGAATCACGTATGTATAGTTACGGTTTGTATTACCGAGCCTCCCAACATCCGTGAAGCTGGTGTCATTTCCTTCATAAACCTTAATCGTACCAATAGTTGGGCTACCAGGAACAAAGTAGGTCTGAAAACTGCGCCAGACTTCATAGCCACCACCATTGGCTGCGTCATCACTCCAGTTTAGTTCGACATCCAAGCCATTGGCTGCTGTGGCAATGGTAGGTGTGGGGGCAACGGCCGTACCGGCTTCACAACTATCAACGGGCACAAACATCGGTCCCGACATACATGGCCAAGTGTTACTGGTATTGTCTGTCCAACAATATTGCTCTTCTGCTTGCCCCTGATTTACCTGCCAGGATGTAATCGTTTTACTTTGCGGCACATACCACAACACAATATCTTTATTGTTGATGTTTTCAGTATTCACATAACTGTCTGGCCCTTGGCGGTGATCCCCCGTGCAACAAGAACCAATGCTGCCAATCTCTGTTGCGCCTTCACCTGCTTTGTATAGCGTGGCATACAGATATGCGTTGTCGCCTGTGCCACCATCATCATATTGACCTTGCCCTGGTTCTATATAATAACCGCTGCCACCTGAATCCATTACCCGGTAGCGATAGCCTTCGGCCGTATAGGGAGCACTTTGCAGCCACCAAGCTTCGCTTGTTTGATCCACCCAACTGCCACCGTTCCAAACGGCCAATGTATCATTAGCTGCACCATCGGCGGCAATATCTATGCGCACGACGGGGCGATAGGTTGCTTCTTCAGTTGAGTCATTGCCACAGCCTTGCCCAAAAGCAACCGTAGCGACACGCCAGCGCCCATCAGTAAAAAATTGGAAATGTTGTTCATAACGGTAGTTACACGAATTACCCCAACTGCTCATGCGGAAATCTTGAATGACCTCAAAACCCACGCGATCAGAGCCGTCAAACATATCAACCACTTGTGTCGGACCAAAAGGTGAAATGGGGAAACCGCCGCCACTGCCGCCACAACCGGTGTAATCAACAAAGCCCCAGCCGCCAGGATAATGGGCGTGCCATTCGAGCAGTTTCATGCTGGTGACGACATCCTGACCATTATAGGTCACATTAGACAAATTAAGAGAATCGGTTCCCATGGTGAGGTAGTCGAATTCCCAGCCATCTTGGCTGATACTTTTTGTCGTGCCACAATCTTCTGGGGCACGCCGATCACTGTAATCGTTGTAGTCTGGTTCGATATTACGATCTGTCCACCAGATTTTTTCGATTTTTTCTTCATTAATGTTGACCATCACCCAAACCGTGCCGCTGTCGACAAAAAAGACGGAGGTGCCACATATGTTACGGCCGTCACAAGTCGTGTCCATATGATATCCTTCCATCAGACGAATTTGGTCAAGTGAGGGTTGAAAACCAAGCGCGGCTTCAACATCTGCGTCTTCATGGATGATCTGTGCTGCCAGGCTGTTCAGACGGTTGTTCAATAATGGATGTGTGTCTTCAAGATAATAAACATCCAGCACCGTGGCAGAGTTATCATGCACCATCGCCGTAATGGCGGCATTTTTATCAAAATTGTAAATGTCAACTTGATAACAAGAACCATCAGCACATTGTGTAAGCTCCGCCGGAAATGCTTTTTCACTCACCGGGAAAACATTAAACACTTCAGCGCGGTCGCCAGCCGTGTATTCACTCACCCGCGTATCAAGCAAGGCTAAATCTTGAGCCTGGGTTTGAGCCGCAGTCAATGATTGTTCTTCTTGGAGTAACGGCCGTATACCTTCATCACCAGCAGCGGCCGTGCCAACCCCAATTTGGATAACTATAACCAATGCAATAAGGGCAATAAATGTAATAATCAAAGTAAAATTAATGCGTGTTCGGCGCATATGATGTTCCCTCCATCAAAATAAATTAGACAAAAATGCTTTTCTGTTTTGCCATATGTGACAACAGGCTAACAAACAGATTCCTGCCAAAATTTTTTCCCATGAAGGTGGAGGCAGGAATGATTTTTATACTTCAAATCGGTTTTTACACGCGGTAATTCACAAAAAGGAATTTGACTTAAA
>CAYGMR010000599.1:0-3171 GCA_964350725.1 uncultured Ardenticatenaceae bacterium
CGGTGGCGGTAGTATACTAGAAACTAGCATGTGTAACCCCTATCTCGCCATTAACTAAATAGCCCTGGTTATGTGCAGCATCTTGGATCCAATCAATTTGATCTGGGGTTAACATTTGTTGGTTGTATCAATCAGGATTTTGCCATTGAGTTGGCTGCTTAATTGTGTGGCGGTGGCGGCCATGGCGCTGCCGGGAATGGCAAAGACGACCGCTTCAGCATTGTGACAAGCATTGGGAATAGCAACGGCCGTTGCCCCATGCCCTACCTCGCTCAACAACACCTGCACCTTCTCCGCTTGCGGATCACGCACGCCAAAGACAACCTCATGTCCTTTGCTCGCCCATTTGCCACCCAATATGCTACCAATATTACCTGCACCAAGAATACTTATTTTCATAATTCATGCTCCTTCTCAATTTCTTGCCGGACTCTGACATTTTTATTCAACCAGAGCGCCAGGGTCTGTTTACTTGTTTAAATTCAATCTGGAATATAACTATTCAGGGGTACACATGAGATTTGTCAAATTTGGTCTGGTAACGATGCAAACTTGACACAAAATTTGACAAATCTACTCGACTAACTTGTACAGTTACTCTGGAATAATGTTTTGTTTGCAAGATTGTGTCATGTCGTCCATAGGTGGTTGACCCAACAATGGGGTCTTTCATAAAAATCAACTCCTATGTAAATCGAACATCCTTGTTCGATGCCCGAACAAGGATGTTCGCGCTACAAATTTTCATTCATTTGTTGTGCGCCGCAGCGCGTGTTGTCTTCTTTGAAACGTGAACTATGCTTCGCAAAATCATACTACAGTTCTTTACAAAAGAGTGCACCTGATTTTGTCTCAAATTTGCACAACTGGTAAGTTGCGGTTACTCTGGTGAAATCAATTCCACATAGGATAACAACGTATGAAAGCCAAAGTGATTTTAAACCCATACGCCAATCGCTGGGGTGCAAGAGATAAAACGGATGCAGTTAAAGCGGCATTAAATGCTGTCGGCTTGGATTATGATTTAGTCGCGACGAAAGGGCCTGGTGATGGCACGGCCGTTGCTGCACAAGCGATCAGTGAAGGGTACGACACCATCATCGCAGCCGGCGGCGATGGCACCATCAATGAAGTCATCAATGGTTTGCTGCCAGCAGCTGGCGATGGCCCTTCTTTACCCTTTGGCATTATTCCCATCGGCACAGCCAACGATTTCAACTTAATGGCCGGATTACCAGCAAGTATTGATGAAAGTGTCGCGGTGATTGCAGCGGGGCATACACGCTTGATTGATGCCGGGATGACAAACGGCCGTTATTTCATCAATAACAGCGCGGCAGCCATGGAACCGATGGTCACACTTGAAACGCATAAGATTCAGCGTTTGTCTGGCGAAATCCGGTATATCGCGGGCCTAATTAAGGCCATTATCAAAATCAAAGCATGGCATATGGAGCTAAGCTGGGATGATGGCAGCTATGTGGGATCGGGCATTTTGCTTTCGGTGTGCAACAGCCCGCGCACAGGTGGGTTTACGATGGCACCGGGCGCTGAAATTGACGACGGCCGTTTCGATTTTGTTTTTGCACCAGCAGTACCCAAACTCACGCTCATGCGTTTATTGGTCAAACTGATGCAAGGCAAACATGTCGAAGACCCGCTGGTTACCTTTCAGCGTGCCACTTATCTCACTGTTTCTTGCCAACCGGGCACGCCCGTACATACTGATGGTGAAGTTTTTTCCACGTCAGAAACCAGTCTGGACTTCCGCATTTTACCGGGTAAAGTCAACTTGTTATCTCCAAAGGCGTAGGTTATACCCAAAAAAGGTGCGCTATGGACGTTAAAAAACAAATCGGTAATGCGCGCTGGCCACTCTCCTGACCGCGCCAGTCAAACGACACGGCCAGAGCCTGCACTGAGTGAGTCGAAGTGAGACCAGCCGTAGCGATTGTCGTGCCGCACATCAGCACCCACACCGCTAAAGCGGTTACTACAAACCGAAAATTCGTTTCTTCCAGAATTTGTTGTGGTCTTCAGAAAATTGCGTAAATAGAAGGTATTAGACGAAGAAAATTAAGGGGAAAACCCCGCGATGCCGTGTGAGATCAGACATTTGAACCTGCTGATGCAGGTGGGAACATTTTCGCATGGATACTGCCTTGCCTTACGGCTACTACATCCCCTCAGCGTATTCACGTTCCCATTTGTAAAGCGTTGGCTCAACGCTAGAAACCCATCACGTACACAGCAGGGTTAAACAGATACTAACATACTCAATTCTAGTTGGCAAGAATGCTGAGTTAAAATTTTAGACAACGCAGCTTAAACTTGCCGAAGGCCGGTCTTCGACGGGCTCAGTCCTCGTGTACAATCAACTATGTCGCAAATTATTGAGAAGCTGTAGAAAATGAATATTAAGTAACTGGCGCTATATTCAACACAGATTTCTTGCTATAGTGCCAGCGACATCGAAGTAACTAACATCAAGGTAACTAAATGAAGAATCAACAAGCTTTCACTTTTTCCACCCTACCATTGCGCCGTAAGTCATCAGAACAAAAAAAGGTTACGGCCGTATCTCCTCCCTCTGAAACAACCCCAGTCGTCCGCGTAGATGGCTTAGGAAAAGATTTTATCGAAGGCGGCCAGGCTCGCAGTGTACTTAAAGATGTAGATTTATCCATCAATACGGGCGAATTTGTGGTTTTGTTAGGGCACAGCGGCAGCGGTAAAAGCACATTACTCAACCTGATTAGTGGCATCGAACGGCCAACGGTCGGCAAGATTACGATTCGTGATGTACCGCTCACCCAACTCAGCGAAAGAGACCGCACTTTATTTCGCCGCGACCACATCGGTTTTGTCTTCCAATTTTTCAACCTGATTCCGACATTGACTGTATTAGAAAATGTGACTTTGCCGCAGGAGTTAGCCGGACGCGACGGCCGTTCTGCCCAAGAAGCCGCCCTCAAACTACTCAACCTGGTTGGCCTCGCCGACCGTCGCGACACCTTTCCCGACAAACTTTCTGGCGGTGAGCAGCAGCGTGTCGCCATCGCGCGGGCGCTGGTTCATGATCCCATGCTTGTCCTGGCCGATGAACCCACTGGCAATCTCGATGAAGAAACAGGCAATCGTGTGCTAGAACTGCTGCTCGATTTGACTCGG
>CAYGMR010000600.1:0-3154 GCA_964350725.1 uncultured Ardenticatenaceae bacterium
GTCGTCGGCGCAGCGCATCAGTGTCAATTTGCCAGCCACGGCCGCACCCTTTATTGGCCGCCAGGTCGAATTGCAACTGCTCGATCAACTAATCGCGAACCCATCCGTGCGTTTAGTGACGATTGTCGGTATCGGCGGTATGGGCAAAACACGGCTGGCAGTCGCGTTTGCTGCGGCACAAGCTGCCCAGCAGCCCGAACGATTCCCTCACGGCATCACCTTTGTGTCGTTGACGGCCGTACCCACCGCCAAACACCTGCTGCCAACTATCGCGCAAACCTTATCCTTTACGCCTGAGCCGGCTAACACGACCCTTTCTGCCGATCAACAGCTTCTCTCCTACTTACAATCCCGGCAGATGCTGCTTGTGTTAGATAATTTCGAACATCTTTTGCACAGGAATGCAGAATTAGATGGGTCGGCCGTATTACTTGATCTCTTACAACAAGCACCCCAACTTACATTGCTGATCACTTCACGTGAACGCTTGCAATTAAAAGCCGAGCACGTTCTGTTGTTGGAAGGGCTGGCATACCCAGCTGCAGAAGATTTACAAAAGATAGCTTCTTCAGCCGATAGCTACGCGGTTGTGCAGCTTTTCTTACAAAGCGCCCGTCGCCTACAACCCGATTTCACCTTGACAGCCGAAGATTCCCCGCATTTGGTAACCATTTGCCGTTTACTAGATGGGATGCCGTTGGGATTGGAAATGGCGGCAGCCTGGGTTGAATGGCTGCCGTTGACCGCAATCGCGTCTGAAATACAGAACAGCCTTGATTTTTTGGGCATGCAAGAGCGCGATCGACCTGATCGTCATCGTCATATGCGCCGCATTTTTGATGACTCGTGGCTGCGACTTAGCCCCCCAGAACAAACGTTGTTTGCCAGGTTGTCATTATTTCGCGGCGGTTTTACACGAGCCGCCGTTCAGGCTGTGGCTGGGGGTCGGCAAACGCATACGGCCGTTCTTTATCTGTTGACTGCCCTGCTGCGTAAATCTTTTCTACGCTACAACCGCTTAACCGATCGCTATACCTTACATGAACTGCTGCGCCAATATGGTGCTGAGCAGTTAACACAACAGCCAGATTATGCCGCCGTGCAGCGCCAACATGCGCTCTATTACTGCCGCTGGCTGCACCAGCAAGCATCGAATCTACAAGGCGAGCACCAAAAAGAGACGCTCCAACGTATTGGCGCAGACCTGGAGAATATCCGTACTGCGTGGGAATGGGCGGTGCAGGCGCGTGGTCCAGAGTTACTGGCTGCTTCTGCATTTAGTTTGGGGCTGTTTTTTCTGCGCAACGGCCGTTACGCTGAGGGCGCAGCGTTGTTTAGTGCGGCGGCAAAGCAGTTGAACACAGATAATGCTGAAGAAAAGTGGCCGTTGGCTCTAGCGCGATTGTGGTATTGGCAAGCCGTTTTTGAACCCAAGGCCGTTTTGCAGCAAGAATTATTGCAAGACAGTCTGGCATTGTTGGAAAATGAAAACGCTTCTGAAAAAACAATTATTGCAGACAAAGCGGCTGTTTTATTGGAGTTGGGCATTGCTGCCCACCGTCAAGGTCGTCACGCTGTCGTTGAGCAAGCCTTCAAACAAAGTCTAACCCTCTATCGCCTCAGCGATAATCAATGGGGGGAAGGCAATGTTTTGTTTGAGCTGGGTGTCAGAGCGTGGCGTCAAGGGGATTATCCATTATCCACGCAATGGTTTTCCCACTGTTTGCAGCTACGCCAGCGCTTAGGTGATTTGGTGGGTACGGCCGTTGCGCTGGAAGGATTAGCTGGCAGCGCCTTGTTAGTGGCCAGATTGAAAGCGCACATGATTATCTGCAACAAAGTTACGCTGTCTATCAGCAATTGGAAGATCATGTGGGTATAGCCCGCTTAAAAATAAAACAGGCCCAACTAAATTGGTATCAAAATCTGGATGGCCTGACATTGTTTGCGGATGGATTGAGTCGTTTACGTGAACTGGGTGCGCGCCGCAATGTGGCTTTGTGGACCGTTATCTTTGCCAAATTGATGGCCGATGAAGATATTGAAAAAGCGGCGCAAATCGCAGCAGATGGGCAAAAATTGTGTCAGGAACTTGGCCATCCGCGCGGTGCGGCCGTTGCCCAAGGTGTGTTAAGCCGCGTCGCCTTAGTGAAGGGCGATTACGTAGCCGCATTAGAACTGGCAAAAGCCTATTTGCACACAATTCAAACATTGTCCGTTGCTGTTGAATATTCAGATGCACTCATTTGGGCAGGGTGGGCTTCGTTAGCGCTTGGCCACAACCGGCAGGCGGAAAAGTATGTGACCAAAGTGTTGCAGACAACAAATTATTGGCGCGTGTCTTGTTTAGATTTAACGGCCGTTTTGTTGGCGCTGCGCACAATACATCATGCCAAGTGGGCGTGGCAGCTCTTGGGTTTCACGGAAGGGCATTACGCGCCTAACCGTGGTCGCGTATCACAGCAGATTGTGCAGCGCTTTTTACCACAAGCCCTGCTCGACATGCCCCCTTTTGAAATTGCTGAGTTGAAAGCCCAAGGCCGCCATATGGATGAGAAAACCCTCTATCAGCAACTGCAAACCTGTTTTGATAGGGACTGCTTGTAAATCCTCCGGGAAATTTCAGCCAATTAAATCTCCCGGAGGTTGTTTTGTACGCCTTTTTCCTAACGTCTTACTTCTTTTTTCAAATAACCCCTAACTCGCGCCCAACTTCACCAAAAATATCCAATGCTTGCTCAATATCGGTGTGACTGTGGGCGGCGGAGTTCATGACGCGCACGCGTGCTTTGCCTTGCGGCACAGTGGGGAAGCCAATTGACATGGCAAAGACACCTTTTTCAAACAACAGGCGGCTGAATTGTTGGGCTAACGGTGCTTCGCCTAACATGACGGGTACAATCGGTGTTGCACTGTGGCCCGTGTCAAATCCCATTTGCGCCATGCCTTCGCTAAAGATTTTGGCATTGTTCCACAAACGATCTACGAGTTCGGTTGATTCTGAGAGGATGTTGACAGCTTCTAGACAAGCGGCGACATCAGGCACTGTCATGGCGCTGGAGAACAGAAACGGCCGTCCCCTTTGCCGTAGCCATTCAATAATTTTTTTACGGCTTGGCAGCCGACCGACATCTACACCAAACGCTTTGCTGAG
>CAYGMR010000601.1:0-841 GCA_964350725.1 uncultured Ardenticatenaceae bacterium
GGCAAACAAGCGTAACACAGCGGCAATTGGTAGAATCAAGTTATTGTAGACAAGATAACTTTTTTTGGGCGAATGTGGTAAGGAGATTGCTTGATGCAGAATAAAATGATTTTGACCCCCACCTTTTTAGATCAACCTGTCCCAGGCTTATTGCCTTTGGCAGCTGCTGATTGGTACATTAATTCGGTTGATTTACCGAATGGTGATACCCAAGATAGGATGACTCGGCTGCATCGCCCGCTGGCGGCTGCGGTGACAACGGCCGTTCACCACAAACAGCGCCCCGTCAGCATTGCTGGCGATTGCTGTACAACTTTAGGTGTTTTGGCAGGTTTGCAGCAGGCAGATATCAATCCAACCTTGATCTGGTTTGATGCACATGGTGACTTTAACGATTGGCAAACCACGCCGAGCGGATTCTTGGGCGGTATGCCGTTGGCGATGTTGGCCGGTATTGGACAGCAAAAAATGGTAGAAGGCGTGGGCTTACGGCCGTTGCCCAGTAAACAAATTTGGCTCACCGATGGCCGCGATCTTGATCCGGGTGAAAGAGAGTTGCTGGCCGCGTCAGACGTGATCCATTTCCCGGAGGTTGCACAGTTACTTGATAAAAAACTGCCCCTCGGCCCTATTTATGTACATTTTGATGTCGATGTGCTTGACTGCGCCGCTGCCCCTGCTATGAACTATCCCGTACCTGGTGGCCCAACTATCGATACATTACGCGCCGTATTTCAACGTTTAGCAGCTTCGGGACAAATTGTGGCCGTGTCGGTATCTGCTTGGAATCCAGACATGCAAGGCAACGGCCGTACGCAAGAAATTGTGTTGGATTTGTTGG
>CAYGMR010000601.1:851-3149 GCA_964350725.1 uncultured Ardenticatenaceae bacterium
AGCTTGAATTTGCCTTTATTCGGCTACGCTAGCTTCCAACGTCTCGTTAATCCAGCGATTTAAGCTTTTGCTGTTCATACGAGCCTGGATAGCAATTTTGGATGGGTCTATGAAAAATCGCTCGAATGCCATTCAAAGCAACTCTAACTCTAGACCCACTGCCTTCTGATACTTCTGCACCTAAAGCTAAAAATAAAGATTCAATATCTTTCCAAAGAATATTGGCTTTAACTGGGTTAGCGAAGATTGCTGCCAGCGTTTTTTGGTGCTTTTTGTTCATGCATGAATGGTATCAAAAAGCGACACCACAAGCAGGGTTTGGTTTAGAGAATTATTTTCTTGTAGCGAGTTTGTTTGTTAAAATATGTATGTGACCCAATTACACTTTTTTGCAATTACGGATGACGGTTTACGGCCGTTGCCCATCCCTCCAGACGCCCGTAGTTTCGCTGACTTGTACAGCGGATTACCGCTGGGTGTTTATTCGGCGCTGCGCACATTCGAACATAATAAATTCCTGGATTTGGAAGAACATTTGGCACGTACAAGACGCTCAATGGAGTTGTTAGGCTGGGATTATGTCTGGGATGAAAGGCGTTTACGCCAGGCTATTCACAGTGCTGCCACAGCCTTTCCTGCCGAGAATGCACGCGTGCGTTTTGACATCTTGGCCACTGCTGCCCAAAAGTTAGACTGTGACAGTTGCGAATTGTTGGCTTTGATGCCTTTCAAACCTATCCCCACAAATTATTATGAAGAAGGCGTGGGGGTGCAGATTACGCAACAGTTATCACGACAACGGCCGTTAGCCAAAACGGCCGACTTTGCTGAACAGCGCAAGATTTTCCATCTTGGTGTTGAAAAAGATGCCTACGAACGTTTAATTGTCAATGCTGATGGTGACATTTTAGAAGGCACAATGACTAACTTTTGGGCTGTGCGCGACGGTGTTGTGTGGACGGCTGGGGCAGGTGTTTTGGAGGGCGTAACGCGCAAAATAATCCTCTCGTTATTGACTCAATTAGACATTCCCTTCCGTTTGGAACCTTATCCCTTAGCTGAGGTTGGCAGGCTGGATGAGGCGGCAATTAGTGGCTCATCACGCGCCTTGTTGCCGGTCGTAGAGATTGATGGGATCGTGGTAGGCAACGGCCGTCCCGGGCCCATTTGCCGCCAAATCCTAAATGCCTATAATGAATTTGTAGGTCGTGCTGTGAAAACGGCCGTTTAGTTGTAAAACCCATCAAATTGTGTCAATATATACTGATGACAGACGAGACATTGAACCCGCTTGAATCCTTATGTGTGACGCTTTATGACATCGGTGCTATAAACCTAGGACGTTTTAAGCTGCATAGTGGTAAAAAGTCACGCATCTATCTCGATTTGCGTGTTCTTGTTTCTTTCCCCGATGCACTGCGTGAGGCAACAGCCGCATACCGTACTTTGTTAGACAGAATCAAATATGACGTGTTAGTCGCAACGCCGTTAGCAGGGCTGCCTATAGGCACGGCCTTGTGCCTGGAGACAAACAAACCCCTTATTTATCCACGAAAAACCGCTAAATCATATGGTACTGGTAAGGAAATTGAAGGGGTTTGGAAAGTTGGACAAAGAGCCGTTGTTGTTGATGATTTAGTTACATCCGGCGATAGTGTTCTTGAAGCCATCGCCGCTGTGAAAGCGGCTGGCTTGCATGTAAAAGACGCTGTTGTTTTAATCGACAGGGAACAAGGTGGGGTAAAAACAATGAAAACGCAGGGATATAAACTGCATGCTGTTATGACA
This sequence comes from uncultured Ardenticatenaceae bacterium, assembly GCA_964350725.1. Taxonomy (GTDB): domain Bacteria; phylum Chloroflexota; class Anaerolineae; order Promineifilales; family Promineifilaceae; genus JAACFF01. Next base: position 2,640 of record CAYGMR010000601.1, read on the forward strand.
TTGAGCCAATTACTCTCAGTCTTGGTAGAACAAGATCGCATCACAGCGAAATTGCATGCCAAGGTGGTGAAATCTTTACGCTAACAATTATCTAAACCCTTCAACAGATTTGCGTAGCCAAACCACAATAGAATTAATATGATAATTTCCACTGTGCTTTTGTGTCCCCAGTGGTTAGTTTTAAGGAGTCAGCATGACCGACAAAAAACGCAGTAATGCCCATAATGTATATCAATACCAAGAAAATCCACTCTCAGTTATGTTCAATCCTAAGAGCGTGGCCGTGATTGGCGCAACTGAGCGTGAGGGCAGTGTCGGCCGTACAATCATTTGGAATTTAATGAGCACCTCCTTCGGTGGCACGATCTTCCCGGTGAACCCTGGCCGCGGCAGTATTTTAGGCATCAAAGCCTATCCCAACATTGCCGATGTGCCTGATGAAATCGACTTGGCAGTTATTGTCACCCCCGCCCACACGGTTCCTGATTTGGTACAAGATTGTGCTGATGC
>CAYGMR010000602.1:0-3137 GCA_964350725.1 uncultured Ardenticatenaceae bacterium
TCGCGCCAGAGAGCTTGTTCATCGACATCATGATGAACGTCGGTATCATTTTCTACACCGCACAGCAAACTGATGACAACGAATTGTGGCAGGTAGCAACCGAACACAGCTTGACGACGCGGCGCTATCTGCTGCGCGGCGACGGCAGTACCTCGCACGAAGGTATTTTTGATTTGGCAACGGGTGAATTTCTGCGCCAAACAACCCATCAAGGGTGGCGTGACGATTCGTCCTGGGCACGCGGGTTGGCGTGGGCGTTGTATGGTTTTGGCACAGTGTACGGTTTCACGGGGGATGCACGTTTCCTGCAATCGGCCGAATCGTGTGCTCAATTCTACATTGAAAATACGCCAGCCCATGGGGTGCCACCCAACGATTGGGCTGAACCCAATCCGGCCAATCGGTACGAAAGCTCCGCCGCCGCCATTGCCGCCAGTGGCTTTCTCCAACTCGCCAAATTGACGGGCGATCCGACACGCAGCCTAACCTATCGGAGCACCGCGCACCGCATACTCAACACACTCACCACGCCCGAATTCCTTGCCAGCGACGATGAACAATGGGAAGGTATTCTCAAGCATGGCAGCTACCACGAGACAAAGGGGCTAGGTGTTGATGAAAGTGTCGCCTGGGGCGATCATTTCTTCCTCGAGGCAGCCGGCAAGGTACTCGGATATGGTTAAACCGGGTTTAAGTAAACAGGTGGCATTGATCACTGGCGCAAGTCGTGGCATCGGGCGTGGGATTGCGTTGGCGTTAGCTAAACGCGGCTGGACGATTGTCGTCAATTATCGCGGCAATGCAGACGCCGCACGGCAGACGTTGGCCGACGTACGAACTGCGGGCGGTGATGGTGTCTTACTGCAAGCCAATATCGCTGAAACGGCCGAACACGACCACCTTGTCGCTACAACCTTGCAGCAATACGGCCGTATCGATCTACTCGTCAACAACGCCGGCATGGCACCCCGTCAACGTCTGGGCATCCTCGAAACAACCGCAGCGAGCTACGATGAAGTGTTGGCTGTCAATTTGAAAGGGCCATTCTTCCTGACCCAGCGCATCGCCAATGAAATGATTCGGCTCAAACAGAATGGTGTTGTCGAGACACCGATTATCGTCAATATAGGGTCGATTAGTGCTTACACGAGCAGCCCCAACCGCGCCGAATACTGCATCTCGAAGGCCGGTATGGGCATGATGACAACCCTTTTCGCCGATGCGCTCGCGCCGCATGGGATCAACGTCTACGAGATTCGTCCGGGCATTATTGAAACCGATATGACTGGCGCGGTAAAAGCCAAATATGACCAACAAATTGCCGACGGTCTGACACCGATTCGACGTTGGGGACAACCAGACGACATCGGCCGAACCGTCGTTGCGTTGGTCGAAGGGCTGTTCCCATTTTCAACGGGCGAAGTGTTCAACGTGGATGGCGGTTTCCACATGCACAGGCTGTAATTTGAACCACAGAGGTCACAGAGAACACAGAGAAAACAACACAAATCTCTGTGGTTAGGAAAAAATATGGCGAAGAATTGTTTGCTGATTTCCGATGGTTACATTCATCCGTCTATCCTGGCTCGACGTGAATTACAAACGGCGTTGGACAAATTGTCAGCGTTCACATTTCGACGCGCCAAGTCGCTAGAAAAGATCGTCGGAATGGATTTGGCTGACGTAGCGGCTATTGTGCTCTATATCCATCATGATCAATTATCAGATGATGCACTGGCCAAACTTGAATCATTCGTCGCCAATGGCGGCGGTTTGCTGGCACTGCACTCGGCGTCGGCATCTTTCAAACAAAACGATGCATATTTCAAATTACTCGGTGGACGCTTTATCACGCATGGTCGCATTCATAAGTTCAGCGTGCTTTTTTTCGATGAAGCAGATGCGCTGTTTGGCAAACGGACAAATTTTACGGTTACCGACGAACTGTACCGCCACAATGTCGAACCAGATATCACAATCCATCTCATCACCAAAGTCGAAAACGAAAACGAACCCGTAATGTGGACGCGCTTACACAAAAAAGGGCGTGTCGCCTATCTCGCACTCGGTCATCGAGCCGCCGTATGGCGTCAACCAGCCGTGGGCGACATTTTACAGACCAGCCTCAACTGGCTGTGTGAGGGGCGGCAAGCGCGATGAAACTGCGTATCGGCATCGTCGGTTGTGGTGATATTGCCACCTTTACGACCCTGTTTGCCAAGTTGAATCGCGGGATTGATGTGGCGGCGTGTTGTGACATTGCGGCTGAACGCGCAGCCCAATTTGCCCGCCGCTTCCGCATTCCACAACAATACACCGCTTACGAAAACATGTTGGCACAGGCCGATTTGGACGCCGTTTATCTGGCTGTACCCCATCATCTGCACCATCCGATGCTGATACAAGCGATTGAACTGGGCAAACCGATATTTGTCGAAAAACCGGTGACGCGTACGCTGGCTGAAGGGTTGCAGATTGCACGATTATCGGCCGAAAAAAACGTCAAAATCGCGGTCAATTACCAATATCGCTACGACAAAGGATGTTACGCGCTGGCTCGCGCAGTGCAACATGACAAGCTTGGTGCAATTGAGTCGGTTCATATCGACGTGCCCTGGTCGCGCCAGGCTGGCTACTTTGAAAATGCGGGTTGGCACACATACATTGCCACAGCAGGCGGCGGCACATTGATCACACAAGGCAGTCACTTTCTCGACATTGCTCTCTGGGCGCTCGGTGAGCAACCACTGAACGCAATCGGCAGCACATCGAAACGCCGTTTTCCAGATGTCGAAGTCGAGGATACGGCGCATGGCGAAATCGAGATGGAAAGTGGTGCGGTCATCATGATCGACAGTACAATGGCGGCTGACAAAGAACGGGGCGTCACGATTGAAGTTATTGGCGAACGCGGGTCGGCAACATACTTAAATCGGCCGTTTCCCCATGTGCGTTTTCGCGGCGTGCGTGCTAGAAAAGCACGACCCCCTCAGCGAGGCATTCACGCTTTGCAGCGCAGTATCGAAGGGTTTCGCGCATGGGTGGTCAATGACGAACCGTATTTGACACCTGCGCATGAGGCGTTGCCGGTTTTGGCGGCGGTGGAAGCCGTGTACGAATCGGCCGTAACGGGACAA
>CAYGMR010000603.1:0-1353 GCA_964350725.1 uncultured Ardenticatenaceae bacterium
AGAACCCCGAGAACCTTCTTCAACTACCCGCTTGTAAAGGCATAATTATCAAGGATCGTTTGATCTTTTGAGAGCCGTATATTTTCATCCAGGCGCGTATGGGCTACGATGATGCGGTCGCCCGGGTTACGCGCCCATTTTCATGTTTTCGGCGCTGAGTCTTCAGGCGACGGGTTGGCAGTTGGACCAACAGCGATCAATTTGTCGTACTCGGCGTCGAAATAAGTCGGCCGTTTTGTCGGCATGGCTTTGTGTTTTTGCTTCAATTTATTGGGACGATTTTTCTATTTTGTATCATTCTGGTTCCCATTAATGGGCTTCGTATGATGTCGTCTACTGACGGCTACACTTCCGCTTTGATTGCTTTGAGTTTGGCTGCTTCAGGACGCTGCTTATAGAACGCGTCGAGTGGGAAACAACCGGAAATCATGCCTTTGCGCGGCGCGGTTGTGCAGTCACTAAACGTTCGGCACATCAATTTGCGTTGCAACGGCCGTCCCGCCAGTATGTCGCCTGCCATGTGGGGATACGAAAGCATCGCTCGCCCCAATCCAACCGCATCGACTAAACCCCGTCGGATAACAGCTTGTGCGACATGGGGCAGCCACTCTTGAAGATAACTGTACCCCGAACCAACTAAAACGAGTTTTGGAAATTGGGTTTTGAGCGCAGCGGTGACCGCGATGTGGCGTGCTACACCCACCAGCGGATCTTCTGGCGGTAAATAGCCATCTGATGGCGGGAATAGTGCCGGACGCAGCAGATGCGGTGTGTAATACGGACTGCCAGCGGAAAGATTGACCAGTTTGATATCGAGACTTTGCAGCAAATTGAGAAAGGCAGTTGGCTCGGTCAAGTCGATGCCGGTACCGGAGTCATCGCCACCAAATGCGTAATTGTATTCGGCCGTAACAGCCGGTTCACCGACGCCATCCGCGTTCGGACGAAAGGGAACCCAGTCAAACGCACTCAAGCGCACGCCTATGCCTAATCCAGGTGCAGCACGTCGAACACCAGCCACGATCTCGCGCAAAAAGCGTGTCCGATTCTCAAATGAACCTCCGAATGAACCCGGACGATCATAAGCCGTCAGGAACTCATGGCCTAAATAGCCGTGACAATGTTTAATGTCGACAAAGTTGAATCCTGCCTGTTGTGCGAGCACAGCAGCGTGGACAAATGTATCGATTAAGGCCTCAATTTTAGTGTCACTGATCAGTGGATAATCGGCCGAAATGCCAAATTTTGCGTCAAGCAAAGGATGGCGATACACAATCACCGGCTTAAGCTTGTGATCTGTGTCAGGTCGTGCAAAACGCCCTGAATGGGTCAATTGCAGGCCAATCAGCAAAT
>CAYGMR010000603.1:1372-3130 GCA_964350725.1 uncultured Ardenticatenaceae bacterium
GCGACTAAGTCTTGGCGCAACTGCACGAACGCTTCTGTGTGATCATCATCGATCTGCAATTGATTGGGATTGGCGCGACCATTGTGTTGTACGGCTACCGCCTCACCGCCCCAAATCAGCTTAGCGCCACTTTCACCGAAGTGTCGCCAGCGGCGCTTCGTCAGCTCAGTTGGATAACCGTCAGTTGTGCCGTCCCAGCCTTCCATCGGCAGCACGCAAAAGCGATTGCCAACCGTGGAGGCTCCAACTGTGAGCGGTTGTGCTAACGGCGCTTCACTGCCAGTGTTGACGGTTTCGTCAAACGGCAAGTCGATGTTCAGGCTGTCAAGATGGGCACGAAACATTTCGGCCGAACGTAATTGGGCAATACGTCGATAACTCATTACTTTCCTCAAATTTGTGAACTGCGGATAGTTTTTAAAAAATACTCAAGCCTTGCACCGCAGTTCACTTAAGTAATTCACGAATCCGATGCAAAACAAGTGTTAGAAATTTATCGTGAATTACACTGTAAATCCATTTTGCTTTAGATGATCAAGATAGGCGGCCAACGCACTTTCATTGTGCCGTGCGATCACAGTGGCAACGTGCTCGGGGTCACGTGTCAACAATGCTTCGTACAATTCCCAGTGCTGGGCTTGCGCTGTACCGATGCGATCCGCAAACACGTCGCGCAAAAAGAGGTTTTTCAGGCGTAACCAATGGCTGCTAGCCCGTTTGAAAAGCGTTTGAACGAGTTGCATGTTGACTTGTTGACAAATGAAAAGATGCAGCTCCACGTTCTGCCTGGCCCAGCGTGCCGGGTCACTCACGGTTTGATCCATTGATTTGAGCAGCTCATAGATCGCTTCAAGCGCATTGTCATCCATTTTCTGGCAAGCGGCACGGCTGCTGATCGATTCGGCCGATTTTAACAGTTCAAATAACTCGAAAATCGTCTCGGCTTGTACATCACTAACACGTGCACCGATGTGCGGCTCGATCACGACAAAACCCTCGCCCTGCAGCTGTTGCAACGCTTCCCGCACCGGAATCGGACTGACACCCAGTTCCTGCGCAATTTCATCAATTACCAGACGTTGTCCTGGCGGTCGTATCTCGCCTTCAATGATTTCATCACGTAGCGTTTGATACGTATATTCTTTCTTACTAACATAGCGTGGTAGTGGAGCTAAGCCTATGTCCATTGTGTTAAATCCAGTATAGTAAATTCACATTGCCGATGTTTCATATATCATATATCATATAAATATTTGATGGAGAAAACAAGTAAATGAGTGTGACTGTTTCAGCCGAATTAAAACTAAAATGCGAGTTGACATTCACTATCGCTGCACACAAACTGCGCAATCTGGTTGAAAACCACCCCGATTTCATGCCGATGTATACTGTCAACGGTAAATGGAAACACGACGGCGCAAAATGGACCAATTGGTGCGAAGGCTTTCTCGGTGGCCAACTATGGTTGCTCTACCGTCACACCGGCGACGAATATTGGCGTCTGAAAGCTGAACACTATTCACGTTTGATCGAAGCGCGTAAACTTGACCGCAACGTCCATGATCTTGGCTTTCTCTTTTGGTCAACGTGGAAACGCTGGTACGATTTTACCGGCGATCCGGCAATCAACGCTGTCGTTATCGAAGCAGGGCAGACGCTGGCGCTCCGTTTTCAACAAAAAGGACGCTATTTACGCTCGTTTGTCGCGCCAGAGAGCTTGTTCATCGACATCATGATGAACGTCGGTATCATTTTCTA
>CAYGMR010000604.1:0-3114 GCA_964350725.1 uncultured Ardenticatenaceae bacterium
AGGTGAAACCTCGCCACTGGCACGCGTGTATGATTTAGATGGCCGTGTGCTTTTGTTGGGCGTGGGTTACGATAACAACACCTCCATGCATCTGGCCGAATACCGCGCACCCCATGCGCCGCTAGCTCCAAATGGTGCGCCGTGGCTGGTTGCTGGTGTGAAAGTGTGGCAGCCGTTTGACGATATCGCCATGCATGATGAATTGTTCGCACAAATTGGTGCTGAGTTTGAAGCATCTGTGGACGTGAAGATCGGTCAGATGGGGGTGGCAGAATGCAGGTTGATGTCGCAAAGAGCCATTGTGGATTTCACCCAAGCCTGGTTTACAAAGTGGCGCAGTCAGAAACAATCATAATCCGACAGCAACTATTCAAGTGCTCCGGCCGTGTTTCCTGACCGAGCCGGATAATGGTGAGGACACCGGCCACAGCCAGAGAGGTTGTATAGTTACATCCGACATAGAACTTGATTTTCTTCATACTATTCTGCCCATGTCTAAGAAAAACAATCAACCCTCAAGCTGAAAGCATCAATGATTGTTGGGCTGCTTCACGGCCTATCAAGGCTTGTTTACGCACAGCGCCCCAGCGATAGTTGTGGGTACGGCCGCTCTTGCTAATCACACGATGACACGGAATCAAATAGCCGACCGGATTGCGCGCTATTGCACTGGAAACAGCACGCGTGGCGGTCGGACGGCCGATGCCGGCGGCCACATCAGCATAACTAACCAATGCCCCTGCTGGAATTTTCAACAACGCACGCCAAACTTGAACCTGGAAGTTTGTGCCGCGCACAAGAAGATGGAGTGGTTTGGGGGAGGAATTTGCATAAAAAATCTGTTGGGCAATAACGGCCGTTTCTTGCTGTGCCTCCAAAAAAGTCGCCTGCGGCCATTCTGCTTGTACCGCTGTCACTATATTGGCACGTGATTCCTCCACAAAACGCAGCGCACAGATACCACGATCCGTTGTGGCGATTAAACATTCGCCATACGGCGTCGCATGAAAACCAAAATAAATTGTCAAACCAGCTGCTTGTCGTTTGTACTCACCAGGGGTCATGGCTTCAAATGTCACAAACAAATCATGCAGTCGTCCCGCACCAGATAAACCCGAATCGAGAGCAGTGTCAAAAACGCTGTCAGCGGATGCGAGCCGTTCTTTGGCGTATTCAACCGTCAAAAAGTGCATAAACTGAGTCGGTGAGATGCCCGCCCAGCGTTTGAACAGGCGTTGGAAATGATATTTGCTCAGATGCACTGAACTGGCAATTTCATCTAACGAAGGCTGCTGGCGGAAGTTGGCTTCGACATAGGCGATCGCCTGTGCGACGCGATTATAATCAAGTGTTTGATCTTGGCTGAGGGTAGTCGTCATATTCATCATGCCTTTAGTATAGACCGGTCATGTATCAATTTCGACCCGAATGTTGCGCCAAGCGTTTTGCAGCGAATTCACGCGAATTTGGGGCATAGTTCGAGAAGTTTCTTGGTAATCCGGCAACTACTAAGTCCCATGGCTGTGGCCGGTGTCCTCACCGTGCCACCTTGACTGATATGTAATTCGGTTTAAATCAACCTTTACTCACACAAAAGGCGTATAATTGTGTCATGTCGAGATTTCGCTTATTTGGTCGGAAGCAGCGTTCAGCACAAGCGTTACCGCACCCATCCAGTTACATTATTCAACCACAAGTTGATGCTCATGTTAAACACTTGGCAGATGGGCGTTTGCGTTTGCGTTGGATGGCCGTTGCTGACTTGGTGCAGATTTATGTGGCCGATACGCCCAACTCAGCCATGTCTGAATCGCCTTTGGTGGAAGTGCGTGATGGGCAGGAAGTTGTTGTGGATGTGGGGGCAACGGCCGTACAACCCACATTTCAACTAAAATTCCAAGGTGGCGCAGCAGATGGCCAGCAAATTGTTGTGACGGAGCGCGCAGTCGCTTTGCAGCGTGGGGTCAATTTTCGCGATATGGGGGGTTATCTTACACAGAATGGTCAGCATGTTCGTTGGGGTCGTGTCTACCGTGCCGGCTTCTTGGCCAAACTCACAGCAGCGGATATTGAGGTTTTAGCCGCGTTAAATTTACAAACCGTATGTGATTTCCGTTCTGAGTATGAAACTGAACAAATGCCAGATCGTCTGCCCACCAACCCGAGCCCTACTTATGTGCCTTTGCCCGCTTCGAGTGTCATCAGCCGTTGGCGGCAATTTCTAGCCGTTGTCCATTATCGCAATCGTTTAGGCGACTTGTTGTTACGTGGTTATACTGATGTGATGCTGGCAGAAAATGCGGCTTTGTTAGGCGACGTTTTGAGTCGCTTAGCGGATGCTAAAAATTTACCGCTGCTCGTCCACTGCACTGCGGGCAAAGATCGTACAGGGGTCTTAGTGGCACTGCTGCTAGCCCTGCTGGGCGTGGATGATGAAACCATAATCGCTGATTATTCCTTGAGCAACGCCTATTTTGAGCATTATGCACCCATTTTAGAGAAAGATATACAAACTTTGACACGCATAGGCTTTACACAAGCACAGATACGGCCGATTCTGCTCGCCGATCCAGCCATCATGCAACAAATGTTAAATCACATACGCGAAAAATATGGATCAGTTTTTGCATATGCACAAGAAGTTGTCGGAATAGATATGGTGACGCTAGCCAAGATCAAGCATAATTTATTGCATTAAGTTATTGCGACTTGCAGTCATCTGATGATAAAATGCAGTCGATATTGGATTAACATGTCTTTGGAGAAATTAATATGTCCAACGTAACTGTACAGGCACGCATCAGCCAAGAACTGAAGCAAGAGGCAGAAACAGTTTTGTCTGCCATCGGCATGACCACTGCAGAAGCGATTCGGGTCTTCTTGCAGCAAACTGTAAACAGTGGCGGCCTTCCTTTTCAGCCAACCGCCAAAAGACCCAATGTTGAAACCTTAGCAGCGATGACAGAACTTGAGGATGCCGGTGGAGAATTATTTGCTTCAACAGATGAATTATTTGCTGATTGGAATCGATAACCAATGGCTCTTTTTATCCGACAAACAGCCAGATTTCGACGCGATATTAAGCGGCTGCGACGACAAGGTGTTGATTTAAAG
>CAYGMR010000605.1:0-3114 GCA_964350725.1 uncultured Ardenticatenaceae bacterium
ATAGCAATGGGCCATCGCTTTCTTTAGTTAGCCCAGAATTAGATAACAGCCTTGTCATCAATTGGGCAGCTAGTGATCTGCTGGGGGGCACACCGGGTGCCGCCAACAGTGTCTCCTGTACATTGCCACCTGAATCCCCCACGACCTTGGGCATTGCTGGCGCAGCGCCTGATGGCGTGTTAAGTTGGACAGACGATGATCCTGATGAAAGTCGGGGGTATGAGATTTGGGAAAGTGAAACGGCCGTGTATTTCCAGCCCGCAGATAGTGGCACCACATCCTTGCCCAATGTTGACACTTCACCCTACATGCATACCAATGCAATTGCCGATGCCGCCAACCATTTTTACCGTATGCGCAGCATCAATCGCTGTATGCAGCCAACCGCGCCTTCAAACACAGTAGGCATATTCAAATATGAGCTCGTGTCAGGCGAGTAGAACTATTTTATAAATTTTTCTTGAATGAAAAGGGGCCTGAAAATGTGTCGCAAAAATTTGTTCGTTTTATTATTGTTTAGTTTACTCGTTTTGGGTCTTGTCCCCATGACATATGCTCAACAAAAATCTCCGACAGTCGCAACGATATATATTAATGAGATTCTTGCGTCCAACGCTGCCACTAATATTGACGGTGATACAACCCAGTTTTCAGATTGGTTTGAGTTGTACAATGCTGGACCCTCAAGCGTTAACCTTAATGGCTATTATTTGACAGACGATCTGGCAGCACCACAAAAATATGAGATTACCACTGATGTTTGGCTAGCATCTGGCGACCATATCCTTTTTTGGGCGGATGATGTGAATTGGGGCGTGCATACCAATTTTAAGTTAAATGGTGACGGTGAAAGTGTCGCTCTTTTTGATCCGGCTGTCCAATTAGTAGATTCTGTTACCTATCCCGCTCAATTGCCAGACATATCCTATGGGCGCCAGGGCGATGGTGCTGCTACTTGGGTGTTTTTCGGTGCACCGACACCGGAGATTAGCAACAGTACATCCGGTTTTGTGGACTCAACCCAGGCCCCAGCGCCACAGTTTTCATTAGCAGGTGGTTTTTACAATGGCAGTCAGAGCGTTCAATTATCTACACCGGAACCGCTGGCCGAAATTCGTTACACATTAGATGGCACAATTCCCACGGCAAGCTCACCACTCTACAGCAGTGCGCTTCAGATAAACGCAACGGCCGTTTTACGCGCACGTGTGTTTGATGCAGCTATGCTCCCCAGCGTTGTCGCTACCCAAACTTTTTTTATTGACTACAGCAGCCCGTTGCCAGTTATTTCACTTGTCACAAATCCAGATAATTTATGGGATAACAATATTGGAATTTATGTAGAAGGGTCAAACGGCATTCCCGGAAATTGCAGTAATGGGCCGGTAAATTGGAACCAAGATTGGGAACGGCCGTCAAACATAGCCCTGTATGAAACAGATAATTCAGTCACCTTTCAGTTAGATGCCGGCATTGAGATCCATGGCGGTTGTACGCGTGTCAACCCGCGCAAGTCGTTAGCGATTCGTGCACGCGATAAATATGGAGTCGACAGTATTGATGCACAATTATTTGATGACAAAACAGCCAATTCATTCCGCTCGCTTGTCTTGCGCAACTCTGGTCATGATGCTGGGTTGACAGTTTTTCGTGATGCCCTGATGCAACAGCTTTTGCATGGACAAATGGATATAGATTGGCAGGGTTATCAACCTGTGGTCGTGTTTATAAACGGAGACTATTGGGGCATTCATAATTTGCGTGAGAAATTAAACGAAGATTATGTTGAGTCAAATTTTGGCATAGACGCTGATGAGGTGGACTTCTTAGCTGATTATGGTTCTGTGCTGGCTGGTGATGAACAGCATTTTGATGCCTTGTATGCTTATATAAGTTCACATTCATTAGCTGACCCGAGTAATTACGCGTATGTTCAAACACAAATGGATGTTGATGAATTTATGAATTACCAAATTGCAGAGATTTATTATGCAAATACTGATTGGCCAGCCAACAACATAAAATATTGGCGGGAACGAACCCCAGATGGGAAATGGCGCTGGGCGATCTATGATCTTGACTTTGGGTTTGGCATCACATCGTATACGCATAACTCTCTCTATTATGCGGCCGACCCAGCTTCGGGTGGAGGATCAAACCCACCTTACTCGACTTTGTTCTTGCGTAAATTGCTTGGAAATCAAGCCTTTGCAGATGAATTTATGCAGCGTTTTGCTGGTCATATCAATATTACATTTGATCCACAGCGGGTAAATGCGATGATTGACGCCATGCAAGCGGTAATTGCGCCAGAAATGCAGACGCACATCGATCGTTGGTATTATCCGGAAACATTAACAATTTGGGATGACCACATAGATGTGATGCGTGACTTTGGTGATGAACGGCCGTCTTTCATGCGCACCTATTTAAACAGTTATTTTGGTAATCCGGGCACAGTCGATCTCACAGTCAACATTGTTGGTGAGGGGGACGTGTTTGTGAGCGGTGTGCAAATGCCAGGCAGCGGTTACACTGGGCCTTATTTCAAGAATGTGCCCATGCAGCTAACGGCCGTGCCGGCACTTGGTCATGAATTTGTGGAATGGCAAGAAACGGCCGTTACCACCTCTGAGACCTCTTTAACAATCAACACAGCCACAACCATAACGGCCGTTTTTGCGCCAACAGAGCTGCCCAATCTGGTTATTAACGAACTGCATTACAATCCATCTCCGACGCAGGGGGTTGATGAGGATTTTGAGTTTTTAGAAATCTATAATGCGGGTGATACGGCCGTGGCGTTAGATAATTTCACTTTGTCTGATGGTGTTGACTTCACTTTTCCAGATGGCGCGAGCATTGCTGCTGGTGAATACATCGTCATCAGCATCAATCCTACAACGTATAGTGGCAATGGCTATCAAGTTTTCCAATGGGCAGTTGATGACAAACTTTCTAATGGTGGTGAGCGTGTGGCGATTTCCAATGATTTAGGTCAGGTTTTAGATGAAGTCGAATATGAAGATGGTTCGCCATGGGTGGCAACGCCAGATGGTGATGGGCCATCTCTCTCATTGGTCAGTCCAGAATTGGACAACAGTCTGGCTATCA
>CAYGMR010000606.1:0-3101 GCA_964350725.1 uncultured Ardenticatenaceae bacterium
CGGGTCATCAATATCGATCCGGCTATTCGTCAATATTATATTAAGGTTGATCCGGCTGAACTGGGCGAACATCGCGGTGATTGGGGGCGGCTGCAAGACGCATTGGCAGTTAAATGGGATTTGCACGATCTACAAATTGAGCTTCGCGTCTTGCGCAAACTACAGGCTACTTTACGTGAGGACAAGTGGGCAGTAACTGTAACAGTTTGGCAAGATTGTGTGGTGATTGACGTTCAATCTGGCTATGTTGAAGGGACATACGGTCTTGCCGTCGACATTGGCAGCACGACCGTGGCAGGCCATCTATGTAATCTACGCACGGGCGAAATATTAGCCACTGAGGCCGTTATGAACCCACAAGTGGCCTATGGCGAAGATTTGATGAGCCGCATCTCCTATGCGATTGAGAATAAAGATGGCTTAAGCAAAATGCATAAGGCCATTATTGATGCGCTCAACAAGCTTGCTGCACGGATTGCGCGCACAGTCGGTTTGCAGGCGCGTAATATCCAGGAAGCCGTTTTCGTGGGTAATACAACGATGGTGCACTTGCTGCTCGGCATTCATCCGGTTGAAATTGGCGGGGCTCCATTTGCCCTGGCAAATCGCGACGGCATGGATGTGACCGCTAAAGAATTAGGGTTGCGGCTACATCCGGGTGCGCGTGTACATATTTTGCCAGCAGAAGCAGGGCATGTTGGTGCTGACAATGTTGGTGCGCTCATTGCGGAAGAACCGTATAAGCAGGATGATATTGTGCTCCTTGTGGATGTGGGCACAAATGCGGAAATTGTTCTGGGGAATAGAGAATGGATGTTCAGTGCTTCAAGCCCGACTGGGCCAGCCTTTGAAGGCGCACAGATCGTTCACGGCATGCGTGCGGCTCCTGGTGCAATTGAACGGGTGCGAATTGATCCGATCACGAAAGAACCACGTTTCCGTGTGATCGGTGAGGAGCGTTGGTCAGATGAATGGGACTTGACACCGCAGGCAGTCCTTGATAATCAGCCCCAGAATTTGGCTGCTGGTATTTGTGGCTCAGGAATTATCGAAGCGGTGGCGGAGTTGTATCTTTCTGGTGTATTGTTGAAAAACGGCCGTTTCAATCCCCACTGCAACTCATCCCGTTTGCACTGGGATGGAACTGTCGGCTCTTATACGATTGCCACAGAAGCGGAAACGACTCATGGACGACCGATAACCATCGACCAACGTGACGTACGCAATATTCAGTTAGCCAAAGCAGCACTCTATGCCGGTGCTAAATTGCTCATGAATCGGGCCAATATCGATAAAGTAGACAAAGTTATTCTGGCAGGTGCATTTGGCAGCTATATAGATACCAAGCATGCGTTGGTATTAGGCCTGGTACCTGATTGTGATCCAGCCAATGTTTTTGCTGTTGGCAATGCCGCCGGAGACGGAGCGCGGATAGCGTTGCTGAATAAACAAAAACGCAAGGAAGCCCAACAATTAGTGGAATGGATTACTTATGTGGAAACGGCCGTTGACCCTGATTTTCAGATGGAGTTTGCCAATGCCATCCACATTCCACATGCCAGTGATCCATATCCACATATCGCAGAATTCCTACCGGAACAACCCGATTTGTCCCATAATGGCTCGTCGCGGCGCTCGCGAAGACAGGTGCTTAGTAAAAAATGAGCCCTTTTTATCCCTGAATGGATTAGAGAATGCAAGACTCACTTCATCTTCATATCACAAATACGACAAAACAGGCGGACGGCAAACCCGTAGACACAGCACTCATTGTTTGTGGGGCCTTGGCACGGGAGGTAATCGCCATTCGTGACAAATATGGTTGGCAACTAGACGTGTTGGGTGTGCCTGCATTGTTGCACAATTGGCCAGATAAAATTCCACCAGCGGTACAAAAACGGATAGCTGAATCCCGTCAAAAATACAAACGGTTAATTGTTGTTTATGGTGACTGTGGCACAGCAGGTAAACTGGATAAGATGTTAGGGGCAGAGGGAATAGAGCGTATTGCCGGACCTCATTGTTATGAAATGTATGCTGATGGCGAGTTTGATAAAATGATGGCTGAAACGCCTGGCACATACTTTCTGACCGATTATCTGACCCATTCTTTTGATCATCTGGTTATTGAAGGCATGGGTTTGGATCGTTATCCAGAATTACGCGAAATCTATTTCAAGCATTACACCCGTGTCGTTTATCTGACTCAGAGAAATGATCCAAACCTGTTAGAAAAAGCACGTTGGGCGGCTGATTATTTGCAATTGCCATTAGAAGTCAAACAGGCCAGTTATGGAGAACTAGAGAACCGGCTGCGGGCCTTATTGGAGCCATTATGATCAAGTGCCAGGTTGTATATTGGCGAGATATACCAGTTCAAGTAAAGGTACGCAACGGCCGTATCCGAAAAAGTCAGCCGCTTTCATCACGCTTCCAAAAAACAGTATACCGTGCCGCTTATCGTGCCAAAGCAATTACTGGCCAGGCATATATGGATGCCTGGCGACCAATTGATTGGTCGGTACAGGATAATACAATTGAAGATGTTATCTCTGGCGTGGTAGCTGAACTGGAAAATGCCTATAGCGCTGAACGGCTCAATCAGTTGGCCATGAATAAAGGATATGAACCACATGATGATTAATTATCAAATAATCTATTGGCGTGATATTCCAGCCCAAGTTAAAACGAAAGCAGGCCGTGAGCGGAAAGGGAAACCGCTCTCTAAAAGATTCAATGTGGCTATCGATGAAGCGGCAATGCGCGCTGGATTAACCGAATCAAACGCATACCTGGCTGAATGGCGCAAAAGTGATTGGCAAGTGCGTGAAGGCGAATTAATTGCAATTACAGACTTGGTTGCCGTAGAATTAGAAGCTGCTTACCCTCCGGGACGCCTCAGCAAACTGATTGCACAATATGGTCTGGAAGAAAGTGGGACATAAATTGAAAGGGCTTTGTTAATCGTTACTGATAATGAGAGGTAAACATGGAGCGAAACGATAAAAAAAAAGCAATTGAAAACGGAACGGCCGTTCTTGGCATTGAGTTCGGTTCGACGCGCATCAAAGCGGTGTTGATCGGCGCAGATCATAAACCGA
>CAYGMR010000607.1:0-3096 GCA_964350725.1 uncultured Ardenticatenaceae bacterium
AGGCGGGTGTGTTTTTTAATAAACCCAATACCTTGCGATCCTGAGCGTTGGCTTCCGTCAGCCATTCTTCTAAAACATGCAGCGTATTCCATTGATCTTTTTCTTTAGGATCTCTCGGTTGAATTTCATTCCAATAGAAAAGGATCCGTTCCCAACCCACTCCTAATTCCGCCGCTTCTTCAGGTGCCCAGAAAGATTCAATCGCACCAAAACGGAGATCGGGAGTCGGGGCAGGTGTTGGTGCAACGCTTGTTGGAGTAGCGGATATTGGTACAGTAGCTGTGGGTACAACGGCCGTACTCTCAGCAGCCGGCAGCGCAGCCTTCACCGGCAAGCCAATGCCGATAAAAGCAACCAACCCACAAAAAAGTAATAATCCAATTAACCCTGGTTTCATCCAGTCTTTTTTCAATTTTTACAACCTGGTTGAGTGACAAAACTTATTTTACAGGCAATAACAACGAATATTTCGGTGAGCTCAGCACAGATTGGGGATTAAGCGAATCATTTTCAGGCAACCAATTCGACAAATCCTTGTATTCGTTGCCATTTTTTTGGCGAACTATTAATTCTGTCAGTCAGTCAATTTCAATAACATTAAAATTCTACTTCATCGAAATCGCACAATCTCTACAAATCAAAAAGTAAATTTGCGGGATTTCGTGGCCTAATTCAAGATATGCACTAACAAACGAGGGGGATTATAATACCAACATCCTATAAACGGTAATTGGTGAAGACAATCATTTGGCATGAATTAAAGCGGTCTCAATTCGTGTAATTCGTGTAATTAGTGGCGAACTAAACCACAAAGGGACTGATGCAACTACGACCAGCACAAGAAGCGATATTGGCATATGAAAACGGCCGTTTAGCGGTGAGTGCTGTACCGGGCAGTGGCAAAACGTTTACCTTGTCCTTGTTAGCGGCGCAGTTGATCGCCAACGGCCGTATCGACACAAACAGCGATCAACAAATTCTAATCGTCACTTATCTAAACGCCAGCGTCGACACCTTCCGTGCGCGTATCCGTAAACGACTTGAAGAACAAGACCTGCCTGCCGACCAGGGTTTTGATGTGCGTACTTTACACAGCCTCGCGCTTGAAATCGTGCGGCAGGCCGAAAGCGGCATAGGCAATGACCGGCACGATCCAGCCGTCTTAGCCGACAGCCAACAAGCCAACTATATGGCGCGGGTTGTTGATGATTGGATAGACGGCAATCCCGATTTATGGAACGCCTTTTTGCCTGACAACAGTCCACAAACCATCGCCCGCTGGCGCACGACGATCATCAACACAGCCCGCGCTTTCATCCGTACAGCTAAAAACGAACGCTACCGACCAGCCATGATTCTTGAAAAGCTGCAACCCGTCAATGCCGACATGCTGGACCCGGACGAACCGCCAGTGGCACAATCACCCCTCTTACATATGCTGGCAACCATATACGGCCGTTACCAAACCCTCCTCAATCGCCAGGGACAACTCGATTTTGATGACCTCATCTGGGAAGCCGTCGATTTATTAGAAAATCGCCCCGACCTTGTGCAGGTTTTGCGCCAACGCTGGCCGATTGTGCTTGAAGATGAAGCCCAAGACAGCGTACCTTTACAAGAAATTTTACTCGGTCAACTCACTGGCCCCAATGGGAATTGGGTCCGTGTTGGCGATCCCAACCAGGCAATCACAAGCACATTTACGGCGGCACACCCGCGTTTCTTCAATGATTTTAGCGACCGCGATGATGTCGTGGAACGGCCGTTGCCCAACAGCGGCCGCTGCGCCCCACTCATTTTCGGTGCGGCCAATGCTTTACTCGATTGGGTTATCGACAAACATCCGGTGCTTGAAGTCCGTAAAAACACCTTTCGTCGCCAACATATCTTGCCCACACCACCGGGTGACGCCCAACCAAATCCCCCCGACAGCGAAGCCAATTTACGTATTAAAGTTTACAGCCATCGTGAAGATGAAGAGTTACCCGCGATTGCAAAAATAGCCCAACGCTATAGCCAGGAACGGCCGTCGCAAACCTTGGCGATCCTGGTCCCAACCAACCAACTCGGCTTCAAACTGGCCGAAAACCTCGATGATTTGGATGCCAATTATGACAATCTCTTGCGTGGCAGCAGCCGCGAACGTGAAATCGCCTCAGCTATCCACGCCGTCTTAGCTGTGCTCGCAAATCCATTAGACAAAAAAGGGGTCGTTGCCGCCCACGCCAGCTTAAACGCGCTTGAACATCCGGCTGCTTTGGTTGATGAAGAACGTGAGGAACATTTACAGCGTTTGTTGTTGAGTGTGCATCAACCCGAAGCTTTTCTATTTCCGTGGGATGCTGCGGGCTTGGAAAATTCGTTACCAACTGGCATCGCCTCCGAAGAAGATATTACTGATTTAGAACGGTTTGCTGCTTTTATGCGCGGGATGTTTTTGTTACGGCCGTTGCCCATCGACGATATGGTGCTGGCGATGGCAGACGAACTTTTTAGCCACAGCGAACGTCATGATGGTGACCTGGCTATCGCCTATCAAATCGCCACCATCTTACGCAACTGGCGTGAAACCCAACCCGAATGGCGTTTACCCGAACTCACCTTCGAACTCAACAATGTCGTCACTGGCCGCCGCAGCCTGCCCATCGCCCGTGCAACCGATTTCGGTTATGAACCCGCGCCCGGCCGCATCACCCTGGCCACCCAACACAGCGCCAAAGGGTTAGAATGGGATGCTGTTTTCCTGGTGGGCATCGATGGCTACTGGATTCCCAGCACACTTGAATCTTATTTCCAAGGTGTTAATGAAGCCTTCGGCGGCGATCCCTCTGCCGAAGCTGCGGCCCAACTGCGCTATCTCATGCAGGGAGATGCGGGCATCTACAGCGGACGCAGCGCCACAGAATCGGCGCATATCGACATCATTAGCGAACGATTACGTCTCTTATACGTGGGCATCACACGCGCACGCCGTTATCTACACCTCAGCCGCAGCCGTGCCACGCGCCAATACAACCAAGAACGTACGGCCGAACCCGCCACGGTCATGGGCATACTTTATCAATATCTACGCCATAAGCGTTAAATTTGGGTGAC
>CAYGMR010000608.1:0-3090 GCA_964350725.1 uncultured Ardenticatenaceae bacterium
TAACGAAGAATAAAAACCAGGGATTGATGGGATGTGTTAATCTTCTCAATCCCATCAATCTCAAATGATGTTCAGGACAGCCTTAATCTTTTCGCTCTATCTCGCTGTTCGTGATAAAAAACACAGCTTTTCTAATTTCCAAATTCCGCATTATAGGTAATTCACAAAAAGTAATTTGACTTAAAACAATCGTGATTTTGTGAATTCCTCAAGGAAACCGTGATTTAATGAACAATCTAATTCAAAGGGCTTATCGCGGTTTATCTAAAGGAGCAAATTTTGATGCAACAACTTGTTGAATGTGTCCCTAATTTTAGCAACGGCCGTGATCCAGCTGTTTATAACCGCATCGCTGCGACTATTCATGAAGTCGCTGGTGTCAAAGTCTTGAATGTGAGCGCAGATGCCGACCACAATCGCACCGTCATCACCTTTGTCGGCACGCCAGATGCCGTCGAAGAAGCCGCTTTTCGTGCAATTGCCCTGGCAGCGCAACTGATTGATTTGAATCATCACAGTGGTGAACATCCGCGCATTGGTGCAACCGATGTGTGTCCTTTCATCCCTATCAGTGGCGTGACTCAAACAGATTGTGTGCAGATGGCACAACGGCTGGGTCAGCGGGTTGGTGATGAATTAGGTATTGCTGTTTATCTTTACGGAGCGGCCGCCACGCAGCCCAGCCGCGAAAAACTGGCGACCATTCGTAAGGGTCAATATGAATTGTGGAAACAGGAAGTTGGCATAAACCCAGAACGTGAGCCTGATTTTGGCCCAGCAATTGCACAGCCGTGGGGTGCGACAGTGATCGGCGTACGGCCGTTTCTGATCGCCTACAATATTTATTTGAACAGTGACAAAGTAGAAATTGCCGACGAAATTGCGCGTGCCGTGCGTTATCTGAGCGGTGGTTTACGCAATGTGCAAGCCAAAGGCTTCTTGGTTGAAGGCCAGGCGCAGGTCAGCATGAACCTGACTAACTTCCAAAAAACGCCGATTCATCGTGTCCAAGAGATGGTGCGGCGTGAAGCGGCACGCTATGGGTTGACCATCACCAAAGCCGAACTGATCGGTTTGACACCGCAAAAAGCGCTGCTCGATGCGTCGAAATATTATTTGCAATTGGATGCTATGCAGGATAACCAGGTGCTTGAAACCCAGCTGTATGCTGATCCTGACGAAAATCCGACCCCTTCTGATTTCTTGGATGCGACTGCGGCGGCAAATGCAACGCCCGGTGGCGGTTCTGTCGCGGCCCTGGCGGGCGCTTTAGCCGCTGCCCTCACGCAAATGGTGGCGGGTTTGACAATGGGACGCAGGAAGTATGCAGATGTAAAAGCTGAGGCTCAAACCATCGCCCAAGAAGCCCACACATTAAGAAAACAGTTGACCGCTGCAATTGAAGCGGATGCCGCGGCTTATGCCGCTGTCATGGCTGTATTTCGAGACAAAGGGTTAAGTGACGAGGAAAAAGCAGAGGCCGTTGAAGCCACGACGACCAAAGCGGCTGAAGTGCCAGCTGAAGTTGCGCGGTTGAGTCTGGAAGTTGCATATCTTGCCCAACAAATCGTTAAGGTTGGAAATGTAAATGCAGTCAGTGACGCTGCTGCTGCCGCTTTTATGGCACGTGCGGCTGTGCAATGCGCGGCATTGAATGTTAAAATCAACGCGGTAAATTTACAAAACAGGGAGCTGGCACAAACAATGGTGCAAAATGTGGAAGCGTTAGAAAAAGAGGTGGCGCAAATCGCAACGGCCGTTGCTGCTACCGCCGCTGAGCGTGGGGGCTTTTAACAAGGAACTGGAGTCTGACGAATGCTAGATCTGTCAGGTTTATAACATAAAACCTGGCAGATCTTTTATTGCTTAACTCCGTGTTCCTGCTTAATTCACAATGAAGCTTATACAGAATTTATTGTTGCTGACTTTAATTGGATTGTTGCTGGCTGCCTGTCAGGTGGATGTATCGCCGGTTGAGAGCGCAACGGCCGTACCCACCTCAACCCTGATTCCTTTAGCCGTGAGCCAGGTTGCCTCGCTTGTGACGTTAGCGCCAGAAACGGCCGTTGTTGCGGCCGTTGCCGCAGAAGTCACCATGCCTGCTTTTACCTTGCCGACCGATACACCGATCCCCACCGACACCCCGATTCCAACTGCCACCATTCCGCCGACAGAAACGCCATCTGGCCCCTTGCCCACACCAACTCCCACTGCCACAGTCCCCCCGACATTCACGCCGCCAGCGCTGCCCTTCACATCTGCAAATGAACATTATTGGCTGCGCCGGCCTATTCCCGAAGGCGGTACGGTGTGGACCGACAAAACCTATCCCTATGGCAGTACACGTGGCGGCGAACTACGGCCGCATACGGGCGTTGAGTTTTATGTCCCTACTGGTACCGAAGTGATTGCGGCGGCGAGTGGCACGGTTGTGGTTGCTGGCAGTGATAATGAAATCATTTTTGGGCCACATGCCGATTTTTATGGCAATTTGGTTGTGATTGAACTTGATTCCAGCTTTGAAGGCCAGCCAATCTATAATTTATATGGGCATCTTTCGGAATGGTTTGTGAATGTGGGCCAGCATGTGGAGGCCGAAGAAATCATTGCTTACTCAGGGGCCACGGGTGTGGCTGATGGTGCCCATTTACATTTTGAAGTGCGTGTCGGCGAAAATAGTTACACAAGCACACGCAATCCGCTGTTATGGCTGTATCCATTCCCTGAACAAGGCACAATCGCGGGGCGTGTTACTTGGTCAAATGGTGAATTAGCCCACGAAGTGCCCATTACCCTGCGCCGGCTTGATGCCCAATCCAAATACGCAGCCACAACATCCTATGCCAATCAGGACAATGAACTCAATGCCGACCCCGGCTGGAACGAAAATTTCGCTTTTGATGATGTTGTGGCCGGTTATTATGAAATTGAAATCAAAATCGGGTCTGAAAAAATAACTGAAGAAGTTTGGGTCTATCCACGCCAGACCAGTTTTGTTGAAATTGAGTTGGAGTGACAACGGCCGTTATGCGTGAAAACCGTAGCTCGAACATCCTTGTTCGAGCATCGAACAGGGATGTTCGATTTACA
>CAYGMR010000609.1:0-3088 GCA_964350725.1 uncultured Ardenticatenaceae bacterium
CGAAATATTTATTTTATCATTTAAGGACAAGAGATACTCGATCATTGATGAGAAGGGGTGTAGTAAAAACTCGTAAAGGAAAAAGGTGGACAAAAAGAACCTCATGTGATTTTGTTAGTAAGAAACCAATCAAACACAAAATCAAAGGAGGCTCAAATGGATTTTAACACAAAGCAAGTCAAAGAAGGGATTGAACAAATTGCAACTTTGTTAAGCGATTTGGTAGTTGGGTACGTAAATGAAGAAGGAGCAGACATCGGCAAGCTTGAAGAGGGCATGAGGCATATGTTGCAAGAAGTAGGACGACAAGCAATGGGACAAGTATTAGAAAAAAGTGACCCAGTTGAAGCCAGCATCCGCTGCAAGTGTCAGCATAAGGCCAATTATCGCTGTCGGCGGGAAGGGATGGTTATCACAGTGTTTGGCCGGGTGAGATACAAGAGACGGTATTACATTTGCGCCCAATGCGGGCGAGGTGAAAAAGCATTAGATAGGCTGTTGAACATCCAGCCAGGCGAAGTGAGTCTGGGTCTAAAGCCATTATTGGCCTTGTTGGGTATCCAAACGTCATTTGATGAAGCGGCAGAGTTAGCCAAAGCATTACTGTTAATAGACATCAGTGACAATAGTATCCGCAAAGCCGCTCAGTGGGTGGGGCAAAAACAGGATACGCTGGAGGAAAAATGGAAAAGGTTGAGTGATTGGTACCATTATATGAACGCCCCCGCGCGGCAAGCAGTAAATGCTCCCAGGCGATTGTATGGGTCGATAGATGGGGTCATGGTGCCTACTCAAGCGGAATGGCGAGAGTTGAAAACCGTATGTTGGTATGAAGTGAGTCCTACTTCTAAGCGGCAGTGGCCTACGAGATACAAAGAACGCCTTGGACAATTAGAGGCATTGAAAGCAACAAACATTCGCTATCATTGTGATATTCAAGAGGCAGAAGCATTCTCTACGCTACTGTGGGCCACTGGCTGTCATTATTTGGCTGACCGCGCTCAAGAATTGATATTTGTTTGTGACGGCGCTAAGTGGATATGGCGCTTGATTGAGGAGAATTTCCCACAGACCATTCAAATATTGGACTGGTACCATGCCGTTGAATATCTAACACCGGTGGCACAAGCTTTATCTTCTGAAAAAGAGCAACAAGCAATGTGGATTGCCACCATGAAAGAGCACCTTTGGTTTAGTCGTACCCAAACCGTCATTGATTGTTGTTTGGCTTTAGCCAATCATACCAGTGCGTCAGATCCAGCGCTTAAGGCAGCCACTTATTTTCAGAACAATCTAGCCCGTATGGATTATGCTCACTATCGTGCCCAAGGCTATCTCATTGGTAGTGGCACCGTTGAAAGTGGTTGTAAACAAATTGGTACCATGCGGCTCAAACGTTCTGGGGCTCAATGGTTGGAGAATGGCGCTCGTTTGGTTGCGAAAGCACGAGCCGTTTGGCTCAGTGGTCAATGGGATGAGGTTGTGAACGATTATGCCTCTCTACCTTTCGCTATTTAACGGGTTTTTACTGCTCCCTTTTAGAGTAAGTCGAGTTCAATGTGTAAAGTATCCAGTTCGGTTTGCACGGCCGTTACTTCTTCCTCAAGTCGTTCAATTTGCATAGCATCATGGGCAGCTTTCGCTTTCTGTAATTCATATTCTAATTGATGCAGTTGAAATTCGAGGTCGTCGATCGCATTTTGTAACACATAACGACGATGCTGTAGTTCACGTTGGGCTTTTTTGCCGACGGGTGGCGCGGGCGGTAAATCGGCCGTCCAGTTGGGATCAGTGTCAATGGCAAGCATCGTTTCTGCTGCAGCTTCGGTATCACGCCAACGGAGATAATCTTCGTAGCTGCCTTTGAATGTTTGCATACGGCCGTTGTCAATTTCCCAAATTTGGGTCGCCAGGCGGTTGACCAGATAGCGATCATGAGAAACCAACAAAATCGTGCCATCAAACCCCTCTAAAACCGATTGCAGCACTTCTTGTGAGGGAATATCAAGATGATTGGTCGGTTCGTCAAGCAGTAAAAAATTGGCACCGTCTGCTGCCAGCAATGCCAAGGCTAAACGGCCACGTTCGCCACCACTAAGCATCTTGATCTGCTTAAAAACATCGTCGCCCCGGAACAAATATTGAGCCAAATAATTGCGTCCATCTTCCAATGACATTGGTTTGTGCTCAAGCAGTTCGCTTAGCACCTCATTTTCCGGGTTGAGCTGCTCATGTGCTTGCGCAAAGTAACCCACAACCACGCTGTCTCCAAATTTCAATGAACCAGAAATAGAGGGCACCTCACCTAAAATAGTGCGTAACAAGGTGCTTTTGCCGCTGCCGTTGGGACCGATTAGGGCGGCACAATCGTAACGATCCAGTTGGATGGCATCTGTCGTGAACAAAGGCGTGTCAGCATAACCGATTTGTAATTGTTTGCTGCGCAGCACACTGCGCGCACTGCGCTCATCAGCTTGCAGGCGGATTTTGAGCTGCGGCGGACCGGCATCCGGCGGTTGCAGCGCCTGGATGCGCCGCGCCGCTTCATTGGCGCTCAATGTGCGTACACGCTCCCCAATTTCAATCCAACTTCTGCCCTCGATGCCGCTGACACCTACCTCTTCTAGCAGCACAATGTCACGTGTAAGGCGTTTGAGTTTGCCTTTGGCGATATCGGTTTTGCCGCCGGCGATATGTTTGCGAATAAATTCGAGTTCAGTGGTCATGCGCTCTTTTTCAGACGTGAAGAGGTGCATTTCACGCTCATGCAATGCCCGCCGCTGCTTGACATAACTACTGTAGTTTCCCTTAAAACTACGAAAGCCATCGGCATTCAATTCCCACATTTGATTAACAATTTTATCCAGAAAGTAGCGATCATGGCTGACGATGATCAACGCCCCATGCCACTGGCGCAGCGTATATTCCAGCCATTCAATTGCAGTTATGTCAAGATGATTGGTGGGTTCGTCGAGGATCAATAAATCTGGTTTTTCGAGCAGTAAACGACCCAACAGCACGCGCGTTTTTTGGCCGCCGCTGAGGTGTGTAAGCGGTGTTTGCCATTGCTCAGCCGCGAAACCCAGCC
>CAYGMR010000610.1:0-3059 GCA_964350725.1 uncultured Ardenticatenaceae bacterium
GTACAGTTACATATGATCTATTAATTGGACGAGATTTCTTTCATGCAAGGGATATTGCAAAACAAAAGGGGTGTGAGCTGGGATTTGTAAAAATGAGCTGCGTAAGCGCTTGTCTGCAATTTTGTTTGCCGCCGTTTGAATCACCAGACGCCCTTCTGCCAAAATGGCTTGGGCGCGTTCATCATCAACTGCTGTCAAAACCTGATAACATGTCCAATACAACTGCCCAAATTCATCAATACCATCGACACTGTTTCCTGCCGCAAAAAAATCCAGGATGTAAGTGATCTGGTCATATGCAGCTGTGACATCCCCTCGTTGCAAATAGACACGCCCAGCCCCGACACGCGCACTCATTTCTAAGAAATCGCGGTCTAATTGGTGTTGAATCTCGATTGCCTCTAAATATGCGCCCAATGCCATTCCCTGTTCCCCATCAGCCAAAAAAACTGCGCCTTGAATAATCAATGATCCAGCTAAAGCAATCTCATTTTCTCTTTCACGACAAACCCTAATCGCATGGTTAATTGATTCACGGGCAGCTACGATATCACCCTTATAATAATCACGAGTTGCCAAAGAACTAAGCAATATTTCATATCCCAGCCCACCCGTTCCATCGCGCTGCATTATGTGCTGTGCCTGATTTATATAGGCAGCCCCTTGTTCATAATCACCGAGGTTGTTATACGTTGTGGCTAGATTGATGAGAGAATAACTTTCAGCATCGCGCAAGCCTAATTCACGGCAGAGTTCAATGGAACGTCGTGCATGGATGAGTGACTGTGTGAAGTTGCGTTGTGCATGTTCAATTGTACCCAGGCCACGATGGCATTCTGCTTGGTTACGTTTGTCGCCAGTCGTTTGGCTGATGGCCACTGCTTCTGTATGAAATTGTCGTGCTGCGGAAAAATCACCAAGCTCTTCCGCAAGAATGCCACGCATATAAAGCAGTTGTGGTAAGGTTCGCTGATTATGTTGGTGACGACAAATCTCAATTGCCGCTGCTATTTGTGCAATAGCGTCTGTTATTTGCCCCATTTGCCATAAACCGATCCCCATGAGCTGTCTGATTATAACTTGCAGATACAAATCGTTTGTCTCATTTGCAATCATGAAGGCGTATTGGACAGATGACAAGGCGCGAGCCATGTCACCTAAATAAACATAGGTTGTTGATAATGTTTTTTGGCTGTGGGCAATGATGGTTTGGTTATCCGCTTGCTGTCCAAATTGCAATGCTGCATTGCCATATCGTTCGGCTTCACTATACCTATCTTTCAAATTTAGGAGGTGGGCGCAAAACATATTTACCCAGCCGCAAGCAACGGCCGCTTCAAGGGGCAAGGACTCTGCGGCATATTGGAGCGCACGAATGCCAGCGTCATATTGACCTGAAAACTCATAAAATTCAGCAAAGCCCATGGTTGAGTCTGCAATCAATTTTGTTTCATTTTGTAGGATGGCTTGCTGCCATGCGGCCCATAAATTTTCTTGATCTGCTTGTAACTTGCGCAGGGGCGCATTTGGATTAGGGCCATAGAGCGCGGGTTGTTGTTCCGCCACATTTGTGAGGTAATAAAACATGTGGGCGACAACGGCCGTTTCCCGTAGACCCATCCGTTCTAACTGCTCAGCCGCAAATTCGCGTAAGAGCCGGTGAATTTGATAACGATCGGTTTGCGCATGCATTATGAGCGATTTGGAAATAAGCAAATCGATAGTTGCTCGGTCTGTTTGGGTAACGGCCGTTAACGCCGCCAAGTTTGCGCCACCATGAAAAACAGAAAACTGAGCCAGCACCCTTTTTTCGGTTTCTGTTAGCAATTGCCATGAATAAACAAACGTCGCTTGCATACTGCGCTGCCGTGGTGGCAAATCATGCATTGTCGATTTCAAAAATGTCAGGCTGTTTTCGATTGACGTCACGATAGCAGCCGGTTCATGTTTTTCAATACTGCTTGCTGCAATTTCAAGAGCCAGCGGATTGCCATCCACCAATTGACAAATGCGGACAACCGCCGCCTGGTTTTGTGGGGTTAGCGTGAATCCATCAGCCGTTCGATCTGCGCGTTCGCTGAACAACAATATACTGCTGTTTGTTGCTGTGCCACCATTGCCATTGGGCACAGGCAGACCATTCAGCCTGAGCGCATATTCAGCCCGGTAGCGCAGCGGTTCACGCGAGGTTATGAGCACCTTAACCCCGGGTGCTTGTTCAATCAGTTGTAATACCCACGATGCAGCGCTTTGAGGTTGTGCAATCGTTGGATCGATGGTGGCTGTGTGCGCAATCTGTGGGTCCCATGCAGAATCACTCGGTTTCTCTTGGTGTTTATTGCCAACACTGTGTTTAGAGTTCTCCAACAAATGTTCGAAATTGTCTAAAATAAGCAAGAGTTGTTTCGAGCGTAAATAGTCAAGCATTTGTTGTGACGCTGACATCACACCACCCAGGGACACGTTTAGGCTGTGGGCAATTATTGCCGCAAGCTGCTCTGGAGATGCACCTACTTCAAGGCCCGCAAGTGGAATAAACCAGACGCTATCCACAAAATTATGCTGCAAGGTATCGGCAACAGCTAACGCTAAGCGACTTTTGCCAACACCTCCCATTCCGACCACAGTTACTAAACGGTAATTTGGATGCGATACACATTTTTGTAACAATGCGACTTCTTGCTCGCGGCCAAATAAAGGTGTGGGGGCAATTGGCAAGTTATGTTTGTACTGTGGCAATAATTGTGGCCAATTGTTTGAGGGAAACCGGGTTGGCGGATAGTGGCCTGCACGGATATGTTCAACCAATGCATCTGTTTCTGCTTGTGGGTTTACTTTTAGTTCGGTTTTGAGTAAATGTTGGAATGTTTTGTACTGGGTTAATGCTTCATCTGTTCTACCTGTGGCTGCTAAAAGGCGCATGAGCGTGCGTTGGTTTTCCTCCTGCCATGGCTCTATAGTTGTTAACCGCTTTGCAATTGTCACGCTTGCTTGCAGGTTGCCAGCTATTTCGTGTAAGTGGACTAATTGCTGTAAGAGATTCATATAGCGCTGTTGCC
>CAYGMR010000611.1:0-3054 GCA_964350725.1 uncultured Ardenticatenaceae bacterium
GTTTATGCTGCGGGTGCGCCTACTTTACCGGATTATGTGATCGAGAGCGGCTTGCCGATTTTAGGCATCTGCTATGGGATGCAGCTGTTAATCAAGCGGTTGGGCGGCACTGTTGGGTTGAGTACAAAACGGGAGTATGGTCCGGCAATATTAATGACTGATGTACATGACAATCCGCTTTTTCAAGGCTGGCGCACAGATGAAAAGGATGTTCAACAAGTGTGGATGAGTCATGGTGATAAGGTTGAGCAGTTGCCACGTGGCTTCGCGCCATTGGCCCATACCGTTAATTCTCCTTTTGCGGCGGCAGCGGATGAGGAACGCGATTATTACACGGTACAATTTCATCCCGAAGTTGTGCATTCCCCACAAGGGCACACGCTCCTGAGCAATTTTGTGCATCATATTTGTGGCTGTGGCAGCGATTGGACACCGGTTAACTTTATTGAGGAACAGGTTGCTGCAATTCAAGAACAGGTTGGCAACGGCCGTGTCGTTTTAGGTTTGAGTGGTGGTGTTGATTCGGCCGTTGCTGCTGCATTGATCCATCGTGCCATCGGCGAACAGCTGACCTGCATTTTTGTGGATCATGGCATGTTACGCCAGGGCGAAGCCTTACAAGTCATCGATACCTTTGAGCGTGAACAAGGCATGCAGCTCATCGCCGTTAACGCTGTCGAAGAATATATGGAAGCATTAGAAGGTGTCACCGAGCCTGAACGCAAACGACGCATCATCGGTGAGAAATTCGTGCGTATTTTTGAGCGTGAAGCCAATAGATTGGGGCAGATTGATTTTCTGGCACAAGGCACAATCTACCCTGATGTGATCGAAAGTGCTGGCAAAGACAAAAAAGAAGCACATGTGATCAAATCGCATCACAATGTCGGTGGTTTGCCTGAAGATATGGATTTTGAACTGGTTGAACCACTCAAGCAGTTATTTAAGGATGAAGTGCGCCGGATTGGCACCGCGTTGGGTTTACCTGACAGCATCGTGTGGCGGCAGCCATTTCCAGGGCCCGGCTTGGCGATTCGCTGCCTGGGTAATATCAGTTGGCAGCGCTTGCAAAGTTTACGTGCTGCAGACGCGATTTTTGTTGATGAATTGCGTCAGGCAGATATGTTAAAACAAGGGACGCAGCAGGCATTTGCTGTTTTGCTGCCGGTGAAAAGTGTGGGGGTGATGGGCGACGGCCGTACCTATCAGGAAGTCATTGCCCTGCGGGCCGTCACCACCGAAGATTTTATGACCGCCGATTGGGCGCGTTTGCCCTACGACCTGCTTGCCCGTGCCAGCCGCCGCATTGTCAACGAAGTCAACGGCGTTAACCGCGTCGTCTTCGACATCACTTCTAAACCGCCGGGTACCATTGAATGGGAATAAATGTGCATTTTGGCCACGAATTGCACTCATTCCACGAATTTTTCTTGCATCCTTATATTACGTTTAGTCTGTGTGGCGAAATAATTAAGGTTTGCCTACAACCTGGAGCCATAATTCGCGTATAGGGAGTGTTAGAATTACGTAAATAAATAGACAGTACTGCGAACATTATTTTTTATTGTTTGCTCTACAGGAGGTTACTAAAATGGATTATGGTGATATTTTTCGACGTTCCTGGAACATCATTTGGAAAAACAAATTTATGCTTTTCCTGGGATTTTTAGCGGCGTTAGGCAGTGGTGGCTCATTTAATGGGAGTAGTAGTAATAGCGGCAGCAATTTCAGCTTTGGATCCGAAGATTTCCCACAAGGAATGCCGTTTGATCCCAATATGATAGAACAATTTGGGTCGCGCATGGAAGAGTTTTGGATCGCGTTTGGTGCGCTGTTCCTGGGCTTAATTTGTGTGGCTTTCATCATAGGCATTATTTTGTGGTTGGTGCGTTTGACTGCGCAGGCAGGCATGATCGATGCAGCTTCGCGTTTGGATGCTGGAGAGGAAGTCACCCTGGGTGCTGCCTTATCGGACGGCTGGCATCGAATCTGGCGCATGGTCGGATTGGACCTGGTTATTGGCCTGTTTTTTATGGTTTTTGCGCTTATTATGGGTCTGCTGATAGCTATGATGGTGGGCGCAGGTGTCTTTTCAGCCGCTGCCAGCGGCGATTCTGAAGCCCTTGGCGCATTGATGAGCAGTATCAGTATCCTCGTATTATGTTTGTGCTGCTTGCTCTGTCTGTTTGTGCCTATCGCGATTGTTGTTGGGGTGATTAAAACCTTTGCGCAACGTGCGCTGGTTTTAGAAAACAAGGGTGTTATCGCTTCTCTGCGGCGGGGGTGGCAAGTAGTTAAAGCCAATGTCGGCCCGATCATCATTTTGCTCATCGTGTTTGTTTTGTTAGGGTTGTTGGTGGGTGCAGTGATGCTGGTGATATTTATTCCTGTGTTAGCGATTTCTTTTGGACCTTTGGCATTGCGCTTCTTTGGTTCAGAACCCTTACAATTCATTGATTTCCTGATGGTTTGTGGTGGCATCCTCTTCATGTGGCTGGTGGGCGCTCTGATCCAAGCAGTTTTGGCAGCGTTTAGCTCAACTGTCTATACATTGGCTTATCAGGATTTCACCAATAAAAGTTTAGATGAGAAAGCTGTGGCTTAATAACAACCTGGTTTCTCTGGGATAAGATTGCAGAATGCGGATTGAAAATTGTGGCGGATTTAGCTTTCACATGCACCAATCCGCATTCTGCATTATTGAATATGGTTCGATTAGGCGTTGATACAGGAGGGACGTTTACAGATTTTGTGTGGTTGGATGCGTACGGCCGTTTCCATATCCACAAACAACTCTCCACCCCCCACGACCCATCTGCCGCCATTTTGAGCGGTATCAAGCACATAACATTGCCTGCAGATGCCGAAGTCGTGCATGGCAGCACCGTCGCCACCAACGCCTTGTTAGAACGGCGCGGCGCACGCACGGCTCTGATTACCACCAGCGGGTTCAGTGATGTGTTAGCCATTGGTCGCCAAAATCGCCCTGACTTGTATGCCCTTGTGCCGCAAAAACCAGCACCACTCGTACCCAAAGCGTTGCGTTTTGGCGTA
>CAYGMR010000612.1:0-3041 GCA_964350725.1 uncultured Ardenticatenaceae bacterium
GTTTGTTTTCAGACAAAACCAAGCTGATTCTCGTCAACTCACCCCATAATCCCACGGGCAAAGTTTTTTCACGCATAGAACTGCAAATAATTGCCGACTTGTGCCAAAAACATAATGTAATCGCTGTCACGGATGAAGTCTATGAACATCTGGTTTTTGATGACCACGCACACATCCCGCTGGCCATATTGCCCGGCATGGCAGAGCGTACTGTGACGATTTCAAGTATCGGCAAGACTTTTAGGGTATCCGCCGTGTGCACCAACAAACCACCTTTAGCGGCGCAGCCCCTCTGCAAGAAGCGGCCGTTGCGGCTCTAAACGCGCCAGGTAGCTATTTCAAAGAATTTGTAACGATGTACAGCCAGAAACGTGACTTTCTGTTTCATGCACTCGACGATGTCGGCTTAAAGCCAATCTTGCCTGCAGGCACTTACTTCATCATGGTCCAACTCGACAATTTTGATTTTCCCGACGACCGTGCTTTCTGCCACTTTCTCACACAAGAGATCGGTGTCGCCGCGATTCCACCTTCCAGCTTCTACCAAAACCCGGCCGCTGGCGCGAATCTGGCGCGTTTTGCATTTTGTAAATCGGAGGCGGCTTTGGTTACGGCCGTTGACCGCCTACAATCTCTCAAGCCATAAACTACAAAACAATTGTATTATGGCTAGTCCATCACTATCGGCATATATTGATTCATCTCCACCCCCGGCGGACCCACGCCGTAGTTGCGCAAGAGCACCGGCATGAAAATCATCTCTAATTCATCGGATAACACCATCACCTGATACAACCCACTCGTCGTCCGATTGCCGACAGCATCCTCCGCCTGCACCCATAGCTTATACATTCCTGGTGTCGTCCAGCCCGGGGCAAAACGCCAACTTCCATTGATGATGTTAGCTTTTAGGCGCTGCTGCAAACCTGCTGGTGTCTCGACCAAAACGTAAACATGATGAGGGCTGCCGTCGGAGACCTCGCCGCGCAAGATCAAAGGCTCGCCAATACCAGGCACAGTGCTGGCGACCTGCTCGACCGTTAAAGCCGGCCCGACGGTATCTAGCCGGTAGGTGACTGTGACCGGCACGCCGCGATTGCCCACACCATCAATGGGGATAAGTGTTATCTCCTGGCGCAGGTTGTCGGGCGACGCAGTACCCGGCGCAGGAAGCGCCGCCGCCCAGAGCGCATCAGTGATGTGAAGCTGCGGTCCGGCGGCCACATCCGCCTCTACCGTCGCTTCGACACAAGTCTGCGCAGCCTCATCCTGACAGACGAGTACACCCCCCACTTCGCGCTCATCTGTCAATGCCCCCAGCAGCGAATGTGCGCCTGCGCCAAGAAGCTGATTCGGCTCCATGGGATAAGTGACAGCCAGCATGGGCGGTGCATCATCGACTTCAACGGCCGTCCAATCTGTCCATTCGCTGACATGACCAAAACCGTCGGTGGCACGCGCACGCAGTTGGTAGATGTCGCCATCGCTGGCCGCCGCAAGCGACCAGTCACACTGCCATGCACCAGTATCCGCCGGTGTCTGCGCACAGGCAACCATCTGGCTGCTGTCCCCAAGTTGCCGTGTCTCCAACTCAATCAGCGGCACGGCCGATTCGTCATAGGCAAACCCACTCACGACCACGTTACCGGCTGGCACATACAACTGTGGCGTATTGATGCCCACTTCATGCGGGGGACTATTGTCTACCGGCTGATCGCCAAACATCCATTCCAGCGGCGGCATCTGGCCGCTTGGCCCCCCGTGGCGTGGGCTGAGGTCATCGTGCGCCAATACGTCAATCGCTGCCCAACCGGATAATGCAGGCAGCGCCAAATCTGGGTCAATCGTCCCAACCAGTTCCACGCTATCCACTGCGCCCGCGGGAATATCGCCCAGGGCAATCACTTCATCAGGCAGGTCTAAACTGAACCAGGAACGCACATCCAGCTCGACGCCTGTCGCCGCCTCTGTGCCGCGATTCTCATACGTGACCGTATAGACGACCTCTTGCCCGGGTCCCAGCGGAGGGTGGTCATTGTCTAGATAATCAAACAACTGGCTGACCACACCGGAACCACCCTGGAAACTGAAAATGAGTTCCCACAGCCAGGCCAGGTCATCATTCATGAAGGCCACATAGGTACCAACGGGGTCGGCGGAAAGCGAGAAGTGCAGATCGCTGTCCGCGAAGGAGCCGCCCAATGGTCCGTTTCCGTCCAAACGACCGTTGGCGCATTGGGTGCCGAGCGTATTCCAGAAGAAGGCACGCGACAGGGCGAAGTTGTGGTCGGTTGAAAGGCCAGCGATTGGGTTTACCACCATCTGGCTGTCGACCGGGTTGCGTTTGGGCATGGTTGACCACAGCGCCAATGCGTTCTCCTCACTGGCCACGGCTAATAAGCCAAGAGAGGAGGCTGTCGGGTTGCTGATGCCCAATGACGTGAACGGCAGCAAGATATCAGTGCGCGTGTCAGCTGCCGCACCGGGCAAGATGCGGAAGTTCGTCTCGTCCAGGGCAGCTTGCAGCGTCCAGGCAGCACCATCCCACCCCCACAGCGCCGCTTCCTGACCGGATTCTATCCAAACCATGTAGTCAGCTTGCATGACATAAGCTGCCTCAGATGCGCCCATGATTGCTTGAGCAGCCACCTGCCGATCGTCAGTTGATTGTCCCAACGGTGACGAGTTGCCGGGCAGATAGATAGCTTTGTCCGGGTTGTCAGCATAGGGGTTATGCAGGCGGTCGGCGCCGCCCGGCCGCGTGTCGAGATAGATAAAGAGGTCACCATCATGATTCCAGTTTGCGCCTTCCCACTGAAGGCGCAGTGCGTTCCTATCCCAGGAAGTGTAAAACTGTTGGATGCGCTCACCCATTGTGTCGGGATGCATGTGGGCCAGACGGCGGTCGATCCCTTGCAGGGTACAAACCTCATTGGCCCAACCGTGATAGCCGAGTTCATCAATGAAGTCAGGGGATTGATAGGCGTCGACGTAAACGGGACCAACTGTCTGCACGGCCGTATTGCCCACGCCGTCGATCT
>CAYGMR010000613.1:0-355 GCA_964350725.1 uncultured Ardenticatenaceae bacterium
CCTGTACAAAAGCAGATTTTAATATTCCAGAAACGGCCGTCTTGCTTATTTATGTCGGGCGTGTCTCCCATGAAAAAAACATCACCGTGCTATTGGAACAATTTGCTGTTGCCCATGAAGTTGTGCCTGAATTGCATTTGATGGTAGTGGGCACTGGTCCCGCTCAGGATGATGTTTCTATGCTGATTGCTGACTTAGGAATCCAAGATAATGTGCATGTTGTTGGCGGCATCCCCTACGCGCAAATTCCGAATGTTTTAGCGGCTGCCGACATTTTTGTGACTGCATCCGTTACAGAAGTACACCCATTAACCGTGATAGAAGCAATGGCGGCCGGTTTACCAGTTGCAGCTAC
>CAYGMR010000613.1:405-3037 GCA_964350725.1 uncultured Ardenticatenaceae bacterium
TGACCCAGGTCGTGGTTTGGCGGCCGCAATGGTTGGTTTGGCTAACAATGCCCATAAAAGAGAAGCAATGAGCCGTGCTTCTCGTGTGGCGAGTAATAAATATGATATTAACTTGACGATCAAAAATACACTAGACTTATACGAAGATTTGCGTCATACCCGACCAGACTTAGAACGTGAAAAGTCCCATGGCCGTTGGTATCGTGATACGAGTAAGCTGCGCCCAAAAATCGAACAGTTAGCTAACTTGATTCGCTTGGGGAATGTGTAGATGGGCAACGGCCGTAAACAGTTAGGTGACTGGGGTGAGCGTGTTGCAGCTTTGCATCTCGAGGCCAAAGGGTATGAGATTGTGGCGCGAAATTGGCGTTGTGCGCGTGGTGAAATTGATCTCGTGGTGCAAGCTGGTGAAGTTTTGGTATTTACGGAAGTCAAAACCCGGCGCGGCCGTGCCTTTGGCGCACCAGAGCAAGGATTAACGCCACATAAAGCGCAAAAATTACAACAATTGGGCCAATATTACTTATATGAGAATGACCTTGATGAGGTTGAATGGCGCATTGATTTGGTTGCGGTGGAATTGGATAACAAAGGCAAATTGTTGCGTTGTGAGCATTTGGAAAACGTCGTATGGGGTTGGGAATGATCAATTGTCAATCGCCAATAGTCAATCGCCAATGAATAAGTTGTTGGTGATTGTGGGCGCCACTGCTGTGGGCAAGACGGGGCTGTCTTTGGATTTGGCGCAGCGTTTTGCGGGTGAGATTATCTCGGCTGATTCCCGTTTGTTTTATCGAGGCATGGATATTGGCACGGCTAAACCAACGCCAGCGGAGCAAGCGCTTGTGCCCCATCATTTGATCGACATTTGTGAACCGGATCAGACATTGACTCTGGGCACTTATCAGGGGTTGGCGTATACAAAGATCGATGCGGTTTTGAGAAACGGCCGTTTACCTATCCTCGTGGGTGGAACCGGCCAATATGTGAAAGCGGTTGTCGAAGGGTGGGGCATTCCCGCCGTCACACCGCAGCCCGCTTTACGTGCTGCCTTAGAAAAAATGGATGTGCCTGAACTGGCGCGCTGGCTGCAAATGCTTGATCCCGTGGCGGCCGAACGGCTTGATTTGAATAACGGCCGTCGTCTAGTGCGTGCTTTGGAAGTGACATTGGTGAGTGGAATCCCCATTTCAACCCTGCAAACAAAAACGCCGCCTCCCTACGATATTTGCATACTTGGTTTGCAGCGTGAACGTTCGAGCCTGTATAAACGCATCGATCTTCGTGTAGACAAAATGATGGAAGCGGGTTTGTTGGCAGAAGTTGCAGGTTTGCGTGCTGCTGGGTATGGTTCGCGCACACCCGCCATGAGTGGTTTGGGATACAGACAACTATTTGCTTATCTGGAGGGTGACATGACCCTTGCTGCAGCAGTCGAACGCATTAAATTTGAAACCCATCGGTTTGCACGCCAACAAAACAATTGGTTCCGTCGTGACGATGAACACATTACGTGGTTTGATATGGATGGGGCTGGGGTGGCAACGGCCGTAATCACGTTTGTACATAATTGGTTAAACAACGGGCAGCCGTAAAGAAAACTTTCCTTTTCTCGACTATAAAACAATAAACCTTTAAGGAAAGTGACCCATGCAACATCTACTCATCGTCAATGGCATCGACGGCCCTATGCGCAAACAATTTGGTTGTGATTGTGGCCGTTGTGCTGATCCTACTCCACAAGCCAACACCTCTGTTTCACTTGTTTCAATCAATGCTGCTGGTGAAGCCGTACATCATCTATTATTTGATGTCGGTGTGGGCGTGGTTGATAGTTTGGTGCGTAATCCATACTTTAAGGGGCACAGCGCCCGTCTGGATGGCGTAATTTTGTCCCATTGGCATCCCGATCATACCCTGGGATTGAATCAATTATGCGTTTCATACCATTTGGGTTTACAACGTCGCGGCATCACCCCACCTAGAATCCCCTTGTGGTGCCGCCGCACGAGTGCCGCTTGGGTGCAGATGCAAAATGAATACGAATGGCGCTCATTTCTACAACCGCATGTCTCCAATGAATCCCTCCCGCCTGGAACAATTTTGCTGCCAGTGCCAACAGCGTTACCAGACGTGCGCATAACACCGATCTCAGTAAGTCATTTTAGTGCCGATCGTTGTCCACAAGCACCCGGTGTGAGTTATGCTTGTGCTGCATTTGTAGTCGAAACCGAAACCAGCAAAACGGTGCTGTTATGGGATATAGATAATCAAAATGAATGGTTGGCTGAACCGCAAACGGAAGACGAGAAAGCTGCGGTGGCATTGATGGCTGAGGCCGATAACCTCTTCATTGACACCTGTTTTTGGCACAATAAAAAAGGACGGTCAACCCATCCATCCTTTGAAAATGTGCTGCGTTATGCCCACATGCTGCAGCCGCGCCACACGTTGATGATGCATATGAGCGGGCACCCAGACGGCCGTGGCAATCGTGGCTGGGGCTGGACGAATCAGCAGTGGACAGAGGCCACTGCTGCAGAATGGCAAACGCAAGGGCTGCCGGGTACAGTACGTGTGCCTGAGATTGGCGATGTTTTATGCTTGTGATTTTTGCTGGTTTTTGACGATT
>CAYGMR010000614.1:0-3030 GCA_964350725.1 uncultured Ardenticatenaceae bacterium
GGGGCGCCCAATTCGTTGTTATCGGGCAGGTCGTCAACGGCCGTTTCCCAACCCAAATCCCAAATAATAACATCAATTTGATGCTCGATTTGGTCGTGGATTGAAACGGCCGTTGTTGTCTCACTGCTCATTTGGCCGACGATGCGCACATCAGGCAAACTACTCAAAGATGCTGCTAACGCCGTGCGTACGAGTGGATCATCGGCAACAATCAAAAATTGGATTATTTCAGGCATGGTGTGAGGGTAGCATGTTTATCTATGAGAAAGATTAGAAGGATAAGTCTGGCTTTTTTTGATTTAGCCGCATAAGGCTTTGTGTGGCAGATTTTAGGATTTAGCGTGTTATTGTAATTTCGTATTCCATTTCTGCGTATTCATATTCGCCTACGCGTATCGTGTAAGGGCCATTGGCTGTCAGGTCGAAATCAGTGAAAACTTCAGACTCGTCTTCGTTGCCGCCGTTGAGCTCCAAAATACTAATGCCTTCAGGATTATATATTTCTACATATGGGTCACTACCGCTACTGCTGGGGTCAACGTCAATCGAAATCGTGTCGTTTACACCCCCATTAAAAATCCAAAAATGGTCTGTTGATTCGGGTAAGACTACGGTTTGTGGTGTATTGACGCGTAATATTCCTTTGTACTCAAAGACGATGTCGTCTTCATTGGTGGTGTAGAGCAGGGCGTAGTGTGTGGTGCTGGTGGGACTTGTTGTGATTTCTAACTTATATTGGCCTGGTGTCGTTAAACTGATATTTTCGATAATTTCAGGCATACCTGCTGCTGAAACATTTTGGTTATCAATTAAGCGCTGCCCATTTGGATCAATAAAAGTGACGACGATGTCATCATCCGCCGCTGCTGGTGCTACGTTGATGACTGCGCTGTTCTCAGTCGTGATATCTAATCTCCAGGAGTGAATTTCATCCGTATTGATTTTTTGAATTGATAAATCCCTTGCATTAATGGCACCTTTGTCAATTGTAAGTGCTGCTGAACTTGTGCTTGTTATTTGCGGAGTAGGGTTGCCACTTTGGGTTGGTGTGACTGAGGGCGTGCCAGTTTGTTCAGGAGTCGTTGTTCCGTCAGGTGTGATTGTTACTGTTTGGGTTGTATCAGGTTGTTGTGTCGCGGTGGCAGAACCGTCGGGTGTCTCCGTTATTGATCCATCGGGGGATGCTGTGGGTGTGAGCTGAATGGGCGTTGGGGTGCTGATGGCTGCCACGGCCGTTTCCTGAGCGAACACGGTGGCTTCTGGTGTGGGGATGCCTTCTGGAGGCGCTTGGGTGACTAATATGGGCGGCTGCGTGGCCGGTTCCGCTGGCAGATCCGCGATTGTGTGGGCTGTCGTTGTGATGCGCACGAGTGGATGTGGGTCTACGATGCGACTTACAGATAAATACCAGAGGGTCTTGATGGGGGCAGATTTGCCACAGCCCACAGGACCACTCCACTGCCGCCAATTGCCCTCGGCCGTAATTTGTTGACCTTCGGCGAGCAACGGCCGTAACTTAGAATCGAGTCCGCCCGCATTTGCCATTAACCCATTGCCCACAATCCCCCAAGTCGCTGGTGCAGGATGCGGGTCACTATCACAAACCAAAAGCGGTAACTTGCGATAATTCCCAGTAAGTTGTAAGGTGGTTCCATTAAAAAGTTCAGGATTAGCGGCCAAGTCTGCTAGAGAGATCGTGATTGGGTCTTTTTTGATAGTTTGGACGTTGACGGCCGTTGCATTAAAAGGCGTGGGTGTAGCTTCTTCTTGCTTGCCAAATCCGCGACAGGCAGTAATGAGCAGTAAAAAAATAACAACAAAACCAATTCGACCCATTTTCACCATTTTAGCACCTTGGGTAATTCCCGCTTTTACTTACACCCTGTATTATAATCCCAACCCTAAGAAGTAGGCGAAAGAAGTAATAATTTTAGGATCAAACAATGCAATATCATGATGATGTATATGGCCCTGTGGCCATTCAAGAACCTGTTTTAATAGATTTGATGGCTTCAGCGGCTATGCGACGTTTGCAAGGTGTCATGCAGCACGGCATTACCGGGTTAATCGGCATCACCCAACCGGTGACCCGTTTTGAACATTCAGTGGGAGTTATGTTGTTGGTGCGCCGACTGGGGGCAACCCTTGAAGAACAAATTGCGGCACTGTTACACGATGTTAGTCACACTGCATTTAGCCATGTCATTGATTATGTTTTTGATAATCATGACGGACAAAGTTATCATGATGAGCACAAAGAAGAATTTGTCGCCCGCACGGGTTTGCCGGAATTATTGGCGAAATATGGTTATAATTGGCGTGAATTTATAGAAGAAGATGATTTTTTGATTTTGGAACAGCCCTCGCCACATTTATGTGCCGATCGTTTGGACTATTTTCTGCGCGACAGCCAGGAATTGAACCTGGCGACAAAAGAGGATATTGATTTTGTATTGGAGCATTTGGCGGTGGTAAACGGCCGTATTGTCACAGATAATATCCAGGCCGCTCGTTGGCTCGGTTACACATTTATCGCCGCCGATGATGCCAGTTGGGCTAACTTCCGTGAAGTCGGTTTATATGAAGTTACTGCCCAAGCAATTAAACGTGGCTTGGCAATTGGTGTTTTAACAAAAGATGATATTTGGGGGACAGATAGGCCAATGTGGTCAAAGCTCCAAGCAAACCAAGACCCGATTTTACAACGATGGTTAAAGTTGATTAGCCCCCAAACCCAATTTGTGTGGGATGAGGAGAATCCTACATTTCGCGTGAGCACAAAATTACGCGCCATTGATCCCGATGTTGTCATGGATGATAACTTGCTGCCGCTTTCAACGCTTGATACTGATTTTGCTACCTATCGCTCAAGTTATCTAACCCGCAAAACCGGCAAATGGCCAATGCGCGTTATTGCATAATTTACATGACTTTGGCAAATCTGGAAGAACGAAAAGCGCCAAAGTCCTGTAAATCACGAGACATAAGGAAAAATGATGAAAGTACAATTAGATGCTAAAGATCGTGAGC
>CAYGMR010000615.1:0-3022 GCA_964350725.1 uncultured Ardenticatenaceae bacterium
AAGAGGGCGACGAGAAAATCGATGATCGTTTCATTATCGACAAGATGCTCGAAATTATCAAGAATCAACAACATTTCGCGTGTGTGCAAAGCGTTGATAAGCTGCTCAGTTAACGGTGTGCTGCCAGACAGCTTGATATCCAACTGTGCTGCCAGGGTGATTAGCAAGCCATCCAGGTCGTGGATGGCAACCAGATTAAGGAAGAAAATGCCGTCCAGAAAACGGCCGTTACGCTGTTTTGCGATCCGTGTGGCAACATGCACAGCCAATCTGGTTTTGCCACTGCCGCCCATGCCGAGCAAGGTGAAAAAACCGCTGTTCTCCGCGCGTAACAAGCGCGTGACAAGCGTGTTTATCTGTGTTTCGCGTCCGAAAAAGGGGGTTGTATAAGTGGGCAGCTGCTGGGGGGGCGGCAGGTTGATTTGCCGGATACGTTGGTAGGCCTGTTCTGTGGCTGGGTCTGGAGACAGTCCAAATTCATCTTGCAGCATTTGACAGCAGGTGGCATATTGTGACAAGGCTTTATGACGTTCACCCAGCCGCGTATACAGCCACATTTGTTGACGATGGACACTTTCATCAAAGGGGTCGATTTGTAGGTGACGGCCGTTATAGCGCAGAGCATCCTGATAATCCCCAGCAGCCAGATAATGGGTGATTAATTTTTTTAAGCCGCGTACCGCCAGCCAATGCAGTCGCTCGCGCTTCAGAACTGCCCATTCATCAAAGCCCAACGCAAAATCAAGCGTAAATCCTTGCAAGAAATCGCCGCGATAGAGATTCAGGCTGTCGCGCAATTGTGTGACTTGCTCAGAGGATAACTCCGTGCCAGCCACGTTTGCCAACAACTGTTCAAGTTGTGATTCAAACAGTTCGGCATCCACAAAATATTTTTGTGTGGGGTCAAAACCGATGGTTTGTCGAGTGACAATCAGATAATCGGAGATATGTTTACGCAGGTAGGAGAGCGCTGCGCGCAGGTTGGCTTTAGCTTGTTTTTCGGGTGATATGGGCCAAAAAAGCGTATATAAAATTTCACGCGCAACCGGTTTTTGATGACAAGCCAAATAAATACATAAACCCTCGACCGTGCGTGACTTGAATCCGGTGAGGGGTATATTATTGAGACTCAGGAAAACATCCCCTAAGAGGTGGATTTGCAATGCTGCAGACATTGACGAAATTTTAAGCGATTAAAGCGTTCGTAACAACTTATGCATGGGGAATGTTTAACATAGTTGCTGCAGAATTTGTAACAGGATGAACTTTCAAGAGTGTTTCGACCGCGTTTTGCAGTGTCCAACTTTCGGCTTGTTTCTGTGCTTGGGCCCAATTGGTTTTGTGTGTTAAAGATTTAAATTCGGCCGTGACTTCCATCTGGACAGTTTTATCTAAACGCGATTGATCTTTGAGGAAAGCAAGCACAGTGGCTGCCAACTCTATTTGCCCAAGTTGTCGCAAGGGGTATGTCATTTCATGCATGATGATAAGCAATTTGGCAGTTGCTTTATATTCATTGGCGAGTTTTAATGCTTCTTGAAACCAGATCAATGCTTCATCTGGTTTGCCTTCATCTTGCGCTGTTCGTCCTAAGATACTCATAGGAAATGGCAATGAACGGTATGAGCCGGCTTCCTTAAAAAGGCGAATGCTTTCTTCGGCGTGTCGGCAGGCGGCTGTGAAATCCTTTTGTGAGTGGCTAACTGATCCCAAATTGTTGTGGCTGATGCCAATGCGGAATGTGTCATCGAGTGCTGTGTATCCGGTTAGCCCCTCCATGTAATAGGCTTTGGCGGCGTCCCAATCAGAACGCACCCTGGCCACTTCACCCAGATCATTGGCTATCGTAGCCGTCAAGGAAGTATCATCGAACGTTTTTGAAATTTCGCGTGCTTCGAGTAGGTAACGTTCTGAACCATCAATATCGCCCAGTGCACGTGCTATGCTGGCTAAATTCAGCAATGTGAAGCCGATGGTACGGCCGTCTTCTTCCAACATGCGTAGTGTCAAACATTCTAGCAGCAAAATACGTGCTTCCTCGAATTCTCCCATACGCCGCAGCACAGAGGATTCTTCTGATAAGGCAGCGGCTAAATTTCTCCTGGCATTATATTTGCGAAAAATGGGTATACAAGCTCTTTGCAAAACGAGCGATTTCTCATATTGACCCATCATATAGGCAAACCAGCTTTGCCTCGAACGCAGTTTGGCAAGAACCAGTTCCTGTTCATGCCTATATGAATTTTCGACATATTCTGCGCTCTCCCTGAACAATTTCTCGCCGGCGACAAACCCGCCCTTGGTATTGAAGTAACGGTGCAGCGTGGCGAGTGTCGCGGTCAATAAATCGAAATTGCCCACCGACAAAGCCAGATGCCAGGCACTGTTTACATTAGCGTAATCGCGTGCGATTTGAGCCACGATTTGTGGCTGTGCCGCGCTGTTGATCGCTTCTTCCAAATCGACCAGCCAGGTTAGATAATAGTGGGCATGTTTTTGGTGCCACTTTGCTGGCGTGTGCAATTTTTCTGCGGCAAATGTTCTCAGCAAGGGATGCAGATCAAAACGACTATCACCTAAATTGCGCAGGAAAGATTTATCTGTCAGCAAATGCAAATCTTTGCGCGTCGCGCCAATGATTTTTCTCGCTGCCCGATATGAAAATGTGGCTGGGAAAATAGAAAGACGCGCTAAGGTTTGTTGTTCATGAGGTGATAGCAACATCCAGGAATGGTCAAAGACGGCACGCACGCTGCGATGACGCGGTGGTAGATCGCGCATCTTGACAGCTAACAGGTCGATGTTTTTCTGGATTTCTGAGGCGATTTGGCTGAGTGATTTCTGCCAGGCGGCACCGGCGGCCAGTTCGATGGCGATGGGGATCCCTTCAACGGCATGGCAGATTTTCCAAATGGCTTGTCTGTCTGCATTCGTTAATTCATGGTTGCCGGTTATACGGCCGACACGGTCATGCAGCAGCTGCCCCGCTTCGTAATTGGGGTCGGCGCTGGGTTGTGTGGTG
>CAYGMR010000616.1:0-2993 GCA_964350725.1 uncultured Ardenticatenaceae bacterium
GATGGTAGGCGCCACAAAATAGCCATTTCCGCCCAACGTTTTACCACCAAAAACAACGTTGCCCGCTTTACGTGCATCGCTGACAAATTTTTGATAATCGTTGTAGGCACTTTTGTTGGTGACTGGCCCCATAAAGTTCTCTTTTTGGGTGGGGTCACCGACGTTGATTTCCTGAGTTAATTTCAGGAATTTGGCCATGAAATCGTCTTTTACATCTTGGTGGACATAAACACGCGAACAAGCCGAACATTTTTGGCCTTGCAAACCAAAAGCAGCCCGCATTATGCCTTGTGCGGCTTTGTCCAGGTCCGCATTTTTGCTGACAATGGTGGGGTTCTTGCCGCCCATTTCAGCAATAACTGGGCGTGGATATTTGCTAAAAGCAAAGGTGCGCAAAATGTTCATGCCTACATCATAGCTGCCGGTAAAGGTGACACCAGCAACTGCGGGATGATCGACCATGGTTTGGCCAACCGAACGGCCGCCACCGGTCACAAAGTTGAAGACACCTGCTGGAATGCCAGCGTCACGCAAACATTCGGTGAGCAGCCAGCCAGTGAAAGGGGTATCGCTGGCTGGTTTAAAAGCAACCGTATTCCCGGCTACCAATGCCGCACTGCTGGGCCCGCCAGACAATGCTCCGGGGAAATTAAAGGGGGAAATCACAACCCATACGCCATAGGGTTTGAGGACGCTGCGGTTGTGGTGTTTGTCGCTTTCAGGCATTAGTTCAAAGTTAAAGCCATTATTCTTTTCCATGGCATCACAATTGTAGCGAATGAGATCGGCCGTTTCTTCAACATCACCTAATGCTTCTAAGCGATTTTTGCCAACTTCCATGCTCATGACTGCGGCCATATAGAAAGACCGCTCACTGATCAGATCAGCCGCTTTGCGCAAAATAGCGACTCGTTCCTGCCAGGGCGTGTTGCTCCAGGCAGGAAAAGCAGCTTTGGCAGCGTCGACAGCATCAATGGCGTCTTGTTCACTGCCGCGTTGGAAATGGCCCATGACGATATCCGTGTCAACGGGGCTGGTTTTGGCAAATGTG
The DNA here is from genome assembly GCA_964350725.1 of uncultured Ardenticatenaceae bacterium. GTDB lineage: Bacteria > Chloroflexota > Anaerolineae > Promineifilales > Promineifilaceae > JAACFF01. Next base: position 1,052 of record CAYGMR010000616.1, read on the forward strand.
GCAGCGGCCTCGCGGGCTTCACCGTTGATAAAAAGCGGATAAGTTTTGCCAAAGTTAGCTTTGGCTTCGAGGACAGCTTCTTCATAATAATCATGTAACAGCGGATCGGGGCTGGCCAGGGTTGAATAGGTAATTTTAATGTGTTTACGTTTTTTCTCGGACATATTTGCCTCCAAATGGGGTTTGTGGGATTTTAAAAATTTTTACCACAAAAGCACGCAGGACACGATAACATTCAGCGAGGTTTGCGGTAACGATTTAATCAATTCGGATTAATTGTAAAGACCTATGGGTTCGAAATGAGTGTATGCTTTCAAATTTGACGCGGGTATTATACAGTTTTTTGTATGGCTTGTGTAGAGTGGTTTTGCTTGCTCATTAAGTGCAAATGTTAGACGGCCGTCGTATTTTGCAGACTGAGAGAAGCAGTATCCCTATTGCGTTATATTTAATAATTTCGTAAGATAAACTAATTATTAACCTCTCTTGTGAGCGACGTATTAAGTTCACACCTAATCCCATCAATAAGGAAAATATGAAATATTTACCGCATGGTAGTCCAGATATGTCGGCGCTTGGCAAAAAAGCTAAGTATGCAATCGTTAAAAAAGGTTCTAAGCTCAAATGGATGACATTGCTCATCCTGATATTGGGGCTTATGGTTGGCACCGTTTTGGGGCAGTCCCTATGGGAGTCTGTCGAGCCAATGAATGTTGTGCGTGATTTCCATACGACAACGCTGATTTCTGATGGGAAGGTTTTGGTGGCGGGTGGAAGCAACGATCTTTTTGAGGTTGTAGATTCTGCAGAAGTTTATGATATCTATAACGATGAGTGGACCCTGACTGGCAGCTTAAACATTGGCCGATATCAACATAGTGCCACTATATTACCTGATGGAAAAGTATTGGTTGTGGGCGGCGTCGACGCTTTATCAAATACACTGGATAGTGTCGAAATATACAATCCAGAAACGGAAATGTGGAGTATGGCAAACCCGCTTAGCGTGACCCGCCGAGACCATAGTACGACGTTGCTCGACAACGGGCAGGTTTTGGTTGTAGGTGGTCTTGACGAGGATAATAATGTACTTAGCAGTGCCGAGCTTTACAATCCAACAACGGGACTATGGAGCAATACAGGTAGCCTGAATATCCTCGATCGCAGGTATGGGTCAACTGTCCTGTTGAATAATGGAACTGTTTTGGTGACGGGGGGCATCGCTACTATTGACTACCTGGCAAGTGCAGAAATTTATGATCCTGTAACAGGATTGTGGACCCTCACGGGCAGTATGAACGCCCCCCGTGCTTTTCACGCTTCAACCGCGATGTTGGGCGGAAATGTGTTGGTGACCGGTGGGGATAATGATTTTGGTAGACTCGCCAGCGCAGAGGTATATGACCCGACAACTGGAATATGGTCGGAAGTTGCACCGATGAATGGAGAACGTGCGGATCATCAAGCAATTGCGCTGCCAAACGGTGATGTTGTGGTTATGGGTGGCGTTTCATGTTGTGAAGGTTTGGCAACGGTAGAAATGTTTGGGGTATGGGCAGAAGATTGGTTCGAAGTGGAGGATATGAGCAACGGCCGTGCCTATCTGCACACAGCAACCCTGCTTCCCTTTACCGAGCTCAGTATTTTGATTGTTGGCGGCGATGATGTCAATTTTTTGCCCACGAATCAAGTAGAATGGTATACACCAGATATGGGAGAATCAGGGGAGTCTACCTCTATGGGTGATTGGTTTGTTGAAATTACAAATGCTGTAACTGGCTCTCTTCGCCTTACCAGCACATACATGCAACATAATCCAGAATTTGAAAGCATTGTTGGCAGTGACGTTTTCCTCTTTCGTCAAGGGCTTGCTGTTGCAGATGAGTTTTATCCGCTTGGGGCTAACATCAATTGGGGTGGGGTAGAAGAGGATGAGGTTGTT
>CAYGMR010000617.1:0-2971 GCA_964350725.1 uncultured Ardenticatenaceae bacterium
AAACTTATTGAAACGAACACGAACTTAGCGTTGGGGGCAGTTCGATAATCTAAGTAGCCGTTCGGAAATATCTTAACGATTTCAACCCGAACGGCTACTGAAGCCCCTTTGCCAATTCCGCTAACATATTTGCAAATGGGCACTAAGTAGTTGGAGTCTGGCGAATATCAGATTTGTCAAGTTTAGTCAAAAAACTTGACAAATCTCTACCTGAATTGGGAGATTTCATGACATCACTTCCTGTACATACTGATAAACCCTCGAAACTTATCATGGGGCTGCTTTTTTTGTTTGGTTTATTATTTTCCGCGCTTGGTGGGCTGTTTTTGCTCGCTTTCTTAGGCTATGGTTTTGCAGAAACAAACACCCTTTTAGGCATTACAGCCAAAACCCCCTGGTACTTCACACGTGCAGCCGGAACTGTAGCCTATCTATTAATGGCCGGATCGACGATTTGGGGATTGTTGCTTAGCAGCAAACTCATTAAAGAGAGCGTGCCGGCAGCCTTGGCTTTGGTCATGCATAACCTGCTTTCCTGGCTGGCGATTGTTCTGGCTGGGCTGCACGCAATCGCTTTGCTGTTCGACAATTATTACACCTATTCGCTAGCTGACTTGACCATTCCGTTCATTGGCCCCTATCGACCTGTCTGGGTAGGGTTGGGGATCATTGGTTTATACATTATGTTAGCGACCTCGCTCAGCTTTAATTTTCGCAAACAAATTGGACAAAAGCGGTGGCGGCAGTTGCATTACCTGACCTTTATCGCTTTTGTGGTCGTGACTGTGCATGGCATATTGGCTGGAACCGACAGTGGAAATGGCGGGTTGCGGCTTGTTTATTGGGGCAGCGGCTTATTGGTTCTGTTCTTGACTAATTATCGTTTGGTAACCGCCCATAAACCCAAGTTCCGCGCACAATCATGACATTTGACACATGACACACGGCCGACTGAAATGTTACACTGTGGCTAAGGATTCGTATACAAAAAACGAATCCGCAAAGCGATGTTCGATCCAAATCGCTAAGTTAATTACGAGCGTTGCTTAACTGCTTTCCGTATGGTTGCGGAGCCACACATCCTCATTGCTGAAGCCGGATCCCAACTTGTTGTTTTGGAGGTTATCATGGATGAATTTGACAAGATAGCTTTATCAGACGATTGCGTGCAGGGAATGTCAGAATCGGCGATGGAACGAATGCTGTTGGAGGAATTTTTGCGTGCAAAAGGGTATAGTTTGGCGGATCTCGACGATTTGCCTGAGGAACAAGCCAAAAGCTTGATGAAAGCGGCTTGCCAATACGCCTCCCTTAAAATGGCGCAAATTGAATCAACGGTACATTTCCGCGACAAAATCAGGTCGATGGTGTGAGTTATTGGCGACAGCTTTGAACATTTTTTGAAGACGCCATCATTCATTTTTATGCTAGTGATGGCGTCGTTGTTTTCAGTCAGCCGCTGTTGTTGTAGGCGTTGGGCGGCGCAAACTGGCGCCGGTTTGTTTGATCAAAATAACGGCGGGGAGCAAGACCACTAACGAGAGTAGACCCCCGATCCAGAAGGGCAGTGTGGGGTTGAGCGCAAAGATCACACCGGCGATTGCCGTGCTCACAATAGTCGATAAACTGATCGTCGATTGATACACACCCAAAACGCCACCGCGCAGTTCATCTGCAACCGATATGGTTGACATTGATTGTAACGGCGGCATCATGATGCCAATACCTACAGCGAAACATAGGGAGGCCACAGCGCCAAAAAGGGGCGTTGCCAACGCAGCGAAAATAAATAAACCTAACGAACGAACGATCAAACCGGCGGCGACTATCCAGGGTTCTTCAAAGCGTTTCAGGAGGCGCGGCAAAATAAACACCTGAGTCGTAAATTGACCAACGCCAACGAGCATCAATAGAATCCCAATGCCTAAATTGACCATTTGATCGCTGTAGCCATCAAACAGGACAGCATCCCCATAGAGCGCAAATGTGGCTTGCATCAAACCTAAACCAAATTGGCCGATGAATGCGATTGTGAGAATGAGCATTAGATGGTGGTTGTTGAGGATTGCGCGCGGGTTTATGCTGGATTTGCGATATTGACGATTGGCTTCACGTTGTTCGGACGTTAAGGATTCGTCCAATGTGAAATAGGTCAATAAAACAACAATAAAGGCAGCGACGGCAGCGATGATGTAGGGTACACGCGGGCCAAATGCAGCCGCCAAGAGGCCGCCTAATGCGGGGCCAAAAATGAACCCCAAACCAAAGGCTGCAAATACATACCCCAATGCTTCTGTTCGTTTTTCGCGGGGTGTGACATCGGTGATATAGGCTTGAGCGACAATGATATTGCCACCTGTAATGCCATCAAGGATTCGTGCTACAAATAGAAATGCCACGCTGGGGGCAAAAGCGAGCATGAGGAAGGATAGGGCCGTGCCTATCTGACTAATGATTAACACGGGGATACGGCCGACTTTATCCGACAAACGCCCCAGGTAAGGACCTGCAATAAACTGAGCCGCGAAGAAGGCCGTGCCTAATAATGTAATCACTTGCGGCGACATATCAAATTCGCGTTGTGCATATAATGGCAAAATCGGCATGATCATCGCCGCGCCCAACATTTGGACAAAAACAATCAGCAAAATGGTTATTAAACGCTTGTCTATGCGCTTGAGTTTGTTCATAATAATTCCTGAGTTCAGTTTAGAAATTGCTTGTTTGGGGGCAGGTAATTTACAAAAGTAATTTGACTTAAAACAATCGTGATTTAAGGAATATTCTATTTCAAAGGACTTATCGCGGTTTAGCTAAACGCATCGCCACCGTATAGTTGGCATAATACGTCATTTTAGATTTGTATGCTACGTTTGAGGTAAATGCCAATGAAAAAGACGCTTAGATTTGTTTATGTTTAAGAATTCGCCGGCAGTTGGATAGTAAAGGTTGTGCCTTGGCTCAGGCTTGA
>CAYGMR010000618.1:0-2970 GCA_964350725.1 uncultured Ardenticatenaceae bacterium
CAACGAGGAATCCCGACGGCATTTGTGATGGCTGACGTTAATGGGATTCTTCACTGCGCTACGCTGCGTTCAGAATGACACGGCCGATTTTCGTGTCATTCCGAGTGCAACGAGGAATCCCGACGGCATTTGTGATGGCTGACGTTAATGGGATTCTTCACTGCGCTACGCTGCGTTCAGAATGACACGGCCGATTTTCGTGTCATTCCGAGTGCAACGAGGAATCCCGACGGCATTTGTGATGGCTGACGTTAATGGGATTCTTCACTACGCTGCGCTGCGTTCAGAATGACAATATTACAACCATTCGCGGTTGAGGAACCAGGAGCCTTGACGGTGGTTACTGTTTGTGGGTGCACGATCATAGTAGATATCAAAAACTCGGCCGTCCATCACCCGCACCTTGAAATAAAAACGGCCGACACCCCACGACCCCCTTATCCTCGCACGCGCTGCATGTTCTGGACGCATATTACTTGCCATACGGCCGCGACGGCCGTAATCACGCCATTCTTCCAACAGCTCCACAATCACCAACGTTTCATCACCCCAGATTAAACGATCCGGGCAGGTGGGCGTTTTCGTCGTCTGGGGGGGCTTATCCCATTCAACTGTGACCGGTTCCAAAATGAAGCGTGAGTTTTGTTGCATGCGAGAATGATACCAGAGAAAGTTGTTAAGCGGTGAAAAAGTCAGGGAGTTGGGGAATTTTAATCCCCGACAAAACCCTGTGGATCACAAAAGGGGTAACTGGTACGACGGCCGTTTGCCATCCAGCAGCACAAAGGGCTCTAAGCGCTTTGTTTTGACGCCTAGCTTGCGTAAGTCGCCAATATCGCGCAACCTACCCTGGCGGCGTGCTTGCACGATTGTGGTGGCGCTTTTGGGGCCGATGCCGGGCACGCGCAATAGTTCAGGACGGCTGGCGCGGTTGACTTCGAGCGGTTCATCCGACAAATTTTCCCTGGCCCAGGCCAGCTTGGGATCTTCATCAAGCGGCAAATTACCGTCAGACAAAAAGGGCATTTCCTCCAAATCCCAACCATAATCACGAAAGAGAAACGAGGCTTGATAGAGTCGATTTTGTCGCCACGGATCCGCGGCCGGGTGATTCTCCAAGGGTGTATCCGGAATCGGGCTAAAGCCGGAGAAATAGGTACGCTGTAAGCCGTAATGCTGGTAGAGGAAGGCGGCCGTACTCAGCAGTTCCAGGTCGCTTTCATCCGTGCCACCAACCACAAATTGGGTCGTTGAAGAAGGCCAACGGCCGTTCCAACCCAGGCTCTGGGGTTGATTTTCACGAATTTCTTGCATCCATTGCAGCGGCCGTAGCAGCTCGTTCGCAAATTGTTTCATCGGTGCTAAAGCATAAAGCCGTTTCGCATTGGGCGCTTCCAGATTCACCGAAAGGCGGCTGGCTAACTGCATGGCGCGTTCGACCTGCGCTTTTTCGGCACCCGGCATGATTTTGAGATGCAGGTACCCTTTATATTCATATTTATTGCGTAGGATTTCGGCCGTTGTCAGCAATTTATCTTGTGTACGCACGCCCCCGCCGATAATGCCTGAACTGAGGAACAGCCCTTCCGCCAGACCCGCACGGTACATCTGCAAAAATGTTTTTGCCATCTCTTCAGGTTTGAATGTGGTGCGGCGATAGTTACGGCCGGCGCGGAAGGGGCAATAGTTGCAATTGCGTTCACAGGCTGAGGTCAACAAGGTTTTGAGCAGCGGCATACGCTTGCCATTGGGCATAACCGCATAGGAAATACCTAATTCGGCACGTTGTTTTTCGATGCTGGATTGTTTTGTTTGCGGTTTAGGTGGTGGCGTGACAAGTTGACCACACGGGGCAACTTGTTTGTCATAAGTAAGCGCTGGAACTTTTGGCGTTTCTTCGGCCGGTTCCAAATGCATATGGGTAGCGACATCTTGCAGTTTAATCAGCGTTTGCATGCCCTAATTATAGAACATTTGTACGCTTTTGACCAGAGTAGGAACACGGCGATTAAGGAGTAAACACGGAGCTACACAGAGGTTTTGAAGTTATCTTTGGAGAAACTTCTCTTTTTCCTCCGTGACTCTCCGTGTATTCTCTGTGAAACTCTGTGTAACAATTTTTAACGTGTGCGGTAGAGGCGTTTGATAGTACCGGGTGCATAGCCACCGCCTTCAAGGAAATAGAGGGAGCCATCGGGAGCAGTGATCACATCGGTTTGGCATGAAATACCGTTGATCGAGCGATGGGTTGTAAAGCTGTCGCGGGTTTCATTAAGAGTGAGATGATGGAACATGCCATCGTTGTATGAGCAGAAAAAGACATCACCATACCATTCGTAGAAGTCGTCGCCCGTGTAGACAGTGATACCGGTAGGGGAGATGGTTTCATTAGTGAACCACATCGGCGGGATACTGTTTAATTCTGGGTGATAGCCATTCTTATTGTCACAATCATGTTTGCTGTGCCAGCCATAATCATTACCGCGCAAAACTAAATTAACTTCATCATCACAGCTGGGGCCATTTTCGGTGGCAAAAATGGTCAAATCATCCGAAAGCGGATCAATGACAAAATCGAAGGAGTTGCGAAATCCATAAGCGTAAATACCATCAAAGTTGGGGCCATCGCCGTCATAAAATGGGTTGTCTGCAGGGGCTGATAGGGGGACGGTGGGTTCGAAACGTAAAACTTTACCGCGTGGCTCGCTCAAATCCTGTGCATTGGAAGGGATATTGTCCTCGCCAACAGTCACATAAAGCATTCCATCAGGGCCAAAACTAAGATTGTTCATATTGTGAATGCCATCACCTTCATTATTGGGCGTTTCAAAGACAGTGACCACATCAACCCCTTTGTTATTTTCCTCGGTGAAGCGGATCATGCGATTAACTTTTTCACCATTGTTAGCGTGCGCTGGCACTGTGTAGGTAGCCCACATGTGATGGTTGTTTTCAAAATCTGGATCGATT
>CAYGMR010000619.1:0-2911 GCA_964350725.1 uncultured Ardenticatenaceae bacterium
TAGGGGTAACTGCATTCGTAGGTATTGAATTAGGCGGAAATTATGTATCCGGACCAATGATTGATATGGGGTGGGAAGCCCTTACTACTGATCAGAATCGGGCTCCGGTTATAGTACCCTATGACCCTCAATTTCCAAGAGTAAGAACACCATCAGCGATAGCGCCTGTTGGCACACCACTCCCTCCTAGGTAAAGTCTGTCATATTAAACTTGGCGAATGCTATTCTATGGAGGAAAAGTCTGAAATATAATGGAGATATCATGAGTGATCTACAGCCAGAACGAGACCGACCACCGTTGCCAAAGCTGAAAAAAATGTGGCAAAGAATTATATTCACCTGGGGGTTGGGCATTGTTCTTGGGTTGATAGTTTGGTGGGCATTATCTGGATTTGATCCGGAAAGGACAACCTACATTTATAATTGGAGACGGGAATTAACGAGATTAATGCTGAAAATAGCCTCTCCTGAAAGTTGGTTTTGGATATTTTTTGCAGTTTGTTTTTTGACTGGCATAATGAATGAATTTTATCTGCGAGGATATTGGCCATATGGTACCAAATTTGATGAGAAGATCAGGCAAATGACAAAAGGAAAGTGACTCCAATTATTCTATTGTTGTGAGCATTCCGAAAAAAATGTGAAACGGCTGTTCCAAAACACCACTGCTAAAGTCCTCACATAATAATAGGGAAGTTTGTTTGTATGACAAAGCGTTGAGTGCGTCGGAAATCGTCGGTATCATGAACACCGGCTGTGGGCGTGGGCAGCGGCAACCCGCCCACGCCCACAGCGACAGCAAACCCCGGCACGACGATTGATGTGTATCTGGCAGGGAGTTCTGGGGAAGAAACGGCCGAACTGCTCATCGACGACCAGGTAGAAGCTACTTTTACTGGTGTAGGAACCGGCTACAATACAGGCCAGTTTATCCAATTCACCTACCAGCACAGCACAGCGCTGACAGCCAACCAGATTAAGATACGCCTAGTTAATGGGGGGCTGGCCAGCGATGGCACCACAGACATGAATCTACGTGTCGACAAAATTGTGTTGGATGGCGTGACACATCGTCGAGCGGCGCGGTCAGGAGACCGGCCGCAGCTATTACCGATATAAAATTTTAACTTTCAATATTTGCCAGGTTCCCGCCCTTTCTGCAAACGATAATCCAAAGCCGTATACCGCTGCGATACCTTGTTATTGCTCAGCGCGATGCGCATGGCACGGCGTGTCCCTATCAAGATAACCAGTTTTTTAGCCCGCGTCACGGCCGTATACAACAAATTGCGCTGTAACATCATATAATGCTGCACCACTACCGGCATCACCACACACGGATATTCGGCCCCCTGGCTTTTATGCACGCTGATGGCATACGCATGGATCAATTCGTCTGCTTCCAAAAAATCATAGACGATCGGCGCTCCATCAATATTCACCGTGATCAACTGCTGAATGGGATCCATGGCAGTGATACGGCCGATGTCGCCATTGTAAACATGTTTATCATAATTATTGACCGTCTGCATGACCTGATCGCCCACACGCAAAACACGACCGCCCAAACGCCGTTCCAGTTTACGGCCACCGGCTGGATTTAATGCTGCTTGTAACACCTCATTTAAGCGTGTCACACCGACAGCCCCGTTGTACATCGGCGCCAGCACCTGAATATCGTCCATCGCATCCAGACCAAATTTATGTGGCACGCGCTTTTTGACAATTTCGACGAGCAGATCGGCCGTTTCTTGCGGATCATCTTTGATAAACACAAAAAAGTCGTTCGATTTCTCACTTGTTTGCGGCATTTGACCCGCGTTGATGCGATGCGCGTTGTGGATGATATAGGAATCAGCCGCCTGCCGAAAAATAGTCTGTAAGCGCACAACGGCCGTTACGCCTGAATCAATCAAATCAGCCAACACATCGCCAGCGCCCACCGACGGCAATTGATCGATATCACCTACCAACAACAAATGTGAATCCAGCCCAATCGCCTTAAGCAAATTATTGGTCAAGACTAAATCAAGCATTGACGCTTCATCAATCACAATCATGTCAGCGTCGATTGGATTGTGTTCATTGCGGCCAAAGCCTTCGCCGGGATTATATTCCAACAAACGATGCACCGTTTTTGCTTCACGCCCCGTCGCTTCAGCCAAGCGTTTAGCGGCACGGCCAGTGGGCGCGGCCAAAGCCGCGCTGAACTTGCTCCGATCCAATAAATCCAGCAGCGCACGTAAGGTTGTCGTTTTGCCGGTGCCTGGGCCACCAGTGAGGACGGTAACTTTGTGGGTAACGGCCGTAACAACAGCCTCAATCTGCTGCGCCGCCAACAACACACCTGTATTCACCGCCTGCACAGCCCCTGCCCCTCCCCCCTGCCGCATCCTGGCTTGTAAAGCGGCCAAACGGCTGGTGGGATGGTCGATCATGCGGCGCACACGGTTGGTGACACCAATTTCAGAATAATAGAGTGGTGTCAGGTAAACAGCGTTTTCCTCTCTAAGGGTGGTGGTTGGCTCTGTTTGTTGTGGGGTAGTTGCTCGTGTACCAGTTGTGCCAACTGGATCGATATTGTAAACAAGGGTTTCACGTTTGATCAGACCGCTTGTGTCCAGTTTGTTGATTACGGCCGTTACCTTTTCCGTCTCCAGCCCCAAAATCTCAGCCGCTTCAGGCTCCAATGCATCCTGTGGCATATAGACATGGCCATCTTCCGCCATGCGGTTGAGCGTATAGGCCACACCCGCCTCGATGCGACCGGGATCATCATGTGCCAAGCCGAGCGCCTGTGCAATCTTATCAGCCGTCTTGAACCCAATACCATAAATATCCTGCATCAGTCGATACGGCTCACTCTGCACAATCGCCAGCGAATCGTCGCCGTACTGTTTGTAAATTTTGA
>CAYGMR010000620.1:0-623 GCA_964350725.1 uncultured Ardenticatenaceae bacterium
AAAGGAATTTCCATAATTTATGCCTCTTTCAATGTTCATAGATTAATAGTTTCGATACGCGTTGTAGTATCTACCACCTTAGACTGGATCCAACCGGCTACTTTGACAGTGTACTGTCAAAGTAGTCGGGAAACATCGAGCCGCCCAACGAATAAGCGTTTCATGCGGTGCGTCCAACACGACGATCAAAAATCAGCCCTTCAGCCTCCGCAAAAACGTTTTTGAACAAATCCGGGAAAAGCGGGTCGAGTTACTTTGGCCTTGCTGAGTACAAGCCTTTAAGGATTAAGCCATTCTCAAGAATGGCATAACCCTGAACCGCGACCCAAATGCAAGTACAGTATAGACGAAAGACAAAAAGCAAGTCAATAGAATAACCCAAAGTCGTTAAGCATATTCGTGTGAAAACCACGACGGCCGTTTCCTTTTGCTGCCTGGAAATTAAATGCGAAGTTTTGTTGTCGCCCACAATCTCAGAAACGTGCCTTTGGAACAGTTAGATGAATTCGATACAATTGCAGTAGACAAAGGAAATTATTACTGATGAAATTAGAGTTAGCGAGCACGAGTTCCCCACAAGCACTGCAATCCGCCTGGCGTGGATTGGCTACCATTCTGCTGAT
>CAYGMR010000620.1:633-2905 GCA_964350725.1 uncultured Ardenticatenaceae bacterium
GAAAACAAGTGAATAATGCATTCCAGATTAGGATAATATTGTTACTTGAATTTGGCTTTTCCCGCGAGTAGGCTATGCTTTCCACAGGGTTTAGAGAACATCGAGTATGTAGGAATATTTTGCAAATGAAAATTGACTTATCGGGAGAAATTCCCTCTCCACCACAGCCTTCAGCGTGGCGTGAAATGGCGACCATTTTGCTGATCGGTGGGCTGCTGCTGGTCATTTTGGGGCAGACAGCTTATGCTGCTGTGCCTGCACCGCTTAATTATGTGGTTGCTTCACTGGCTTTGGTGGGCGCTGCCGTCTTTTTATTGGGCGGACGCATTGCTGTTAAACAGCAAATCCCCGCTTGGTTACAGAAACCCACAAACTGGCTGTCTGGTTATTTCAACGGTCGCCAGGGACAGATTTTGTTATTGTTTTTCGCGGTTTGTTTTAGTTTGCTAGCCTGGTTAACGGCGGGACATGGCTTAAAGGCGTTTCATGCCACGGTTTCTTTTGTTTCCTGGGTTTTGGCTATCGGCTGTGTCGTTGGGGGCAGTCTCGTTTTTTCTGAAGATAAGGTGCATATTCCTAAAAAAGTTTTGTTAGGAACGGCCGTTCTCTTCGCAATTGCGTTGTTCCTACGAGGCGTGGCCACAGCCCAAATCCCCACAACCTTTTCTGGCGACGAAGGTTCGGCTGGGTTATTTGCCGTTTCGCTGTTAAGTGGCGAAGCGGATAATCTGTTGGGATTAGGCTGGTTTTCTTTCCCCGCACTCTATTTTGGCATCCAAAGTCTCAGCATTGCCCTGTTGGGTCAATCGATTGAAGCGCTGCGCTTGACTTCCGCGCTTGCCGGGGCGTTAACCGTGGTCGCTGTTTATTGGTTAGGACGCAGTTTGTTTGACCGGCTGACTGGTGCGCTTGCCGCCATTTACTTGGCCGTTTCGCATTATCATATTCATATGAGCCGCATCGGGTTGAATAATGTGTGGGACAGTTTGTTTGGCACTGTTGCTTTGTTGGGCTTGTGGGATGGGTGGCAGAACGGCCGTCGTCTCAGTTTTGTCTTGTGTGGTCTGGCGTTGGGGGTGGGACAATATTTTTACGCCAGCATGCGCCTTTTACCTGTGATGTTTTTGATTTGGGCTGTGGCGGCGCTCATTGCTGATCGTGAGCGTTTTAAGACCCGTTTGCCCGGGTTTATATTGGCTGCATTTGTCGCTTTGATCGTGTTTCTGCCACTGGGTTTGTTATTTGCACAGCACCCCGACGAATTTAACGCACCCCTACAGCGCGTTTCGATACTGGGTGATCGTCTGGAACAAGAGATGGCGGTAAACGGCCGTACGGCCACAGGTGTATTCATCGATCAAGCTACAAAAACCGCCTTGGGCTTTACCAACGAACCGCTGCGTTTGCTGTATGATCCGGGTGTACCCCTTCTGCTGCCACTGGCTGCGGCCTTATTTATCATTGGTTTGTTGTGGCTTGTTTTCCAGTTTGATTTGCGCACACTACTCTTGATCATGCCCTTATTGGGCGTTGTTTTGACAGGCTCATTTAGTCAAATGCCACCTGCTTCACAGCGTTATATCCTGGTGATGCCGATTGTGGCGATTTTAGTGGTGCTGCCCCTGGCACAATTGTCAAAATGGCTGCAAATTATGTGGCCTGCTTACCGGCGGGTCGTGGGCCTCGTGGTCGCCCTGTTATTGCTGTGGTTGGTAGTTACCGATTTGAACTTTTACTTCCAGCAAGCGTATGCAGATGGGTACGTGCTCGGCGGACATAACACAGTTACGGCGCATGAAATTGCCACTTATTTACAAGCGCAAGAGCCACCAGACCAACAAATCTATTTTTTTGGTTTTCCGCGCATGGGCTATTTCAGCTTATCGACGATCCCTTACCTGGCACCGCAGATGCACGCTGAAGATGTTGCCGACCCGCTCACTAGTCCACCCACGTGGCCGCTCGCTGGCCCCGCGATGTTTGTGTTTTTACCTGACCGCGTCTCCGAGATGGCACAAGTACAAGCTGCTTACCCTGAAGGGATTGTTCAGGAAATCCGCTCTGATACCGATCAGCCGCTCTTTTTTGTGTATCACGTGGAGCCATAAACCGGGTATTAAATTGACATAACACTTGGGACTTTTCTGTCACAAAGACACAAAGAGCATCAAGAGGTGCGTATAATCCTCTGTGCCCTCTGTGATCTCTGTTGTGGGATTTTAAGATGGTGGCATGTTATCAGGACGACGCAGTTCAGTGCGGAACATGGGGC
>CAYGMR010000621.1:0-2897 GCA_964350725.1 uncultured Ardenticatenaceae bacterium
ATTGTCGAACTACGAGTTATATTCGTGAAATTCGTGAAATTCGTGTTAGATTTTTCCTGGTTTATCCCGGTTAGATTTAATCAAAAACAATGATTCCCCGTGCGCCTTCGCCCGCCAGCATATCAGCATAGGCAGTATTAATTTGATCAAGTGTATATGTGCGTGACACAAGTTTATCCAAATCTAGCAGCCCGCGCTGATATAAATCAGCATACAAGGGAAAGTCGCGTGCTGTATTGGCACTGCCATAATATGATCCCGTAACTGTTTTTTCCTGGCGTGTCAATATTGCACCAGGCAAATTTGTACCACTGCCCATCGGCGATATGCCGGATAAAACCACCAAACCTCCCGGACGAATCGCAGCTAAACATTGTTCTTGTACGGCCGGAATGCCAATGGCTTCAAAGGCATAATCTGCACCGCGTCCCGCCGTTAATTTGCGCACTTCATCTGGCACATGTGATCCACCAATCACAAAATCAGTCGCGCCAAAGTCGATTGCCAAATCCCCTTTGCTTTCATGGATGTCAACAGCAATGATACGCTTTGCACCTGCTAGTTTGGCACCCAGAATTGTACTCAAACCGACACCGCCAACCCCAAATACCACGACATTACTACCTGGTTTTACTTTGGCTGTATTCAACACTGCCCCCACGCCGGTTGTCACTGCACAGCCGATCAAAGCTGCGATAGTTAGTGGAATATCTTTATTTAATGGCACACAACATGGTTCTGGTACGACTGTGTATTCGGCGAAGCAGGCTGTGCCGCTGAAATGATAGATTGGTTGACCATCTTTGGACAGCCGCGTGGACCCATCAAGCATGGTACCTGCCCAAATGGGCTCGACATATGTTTCGCAGAGGGATGGTTTGTCATTGAAGCAGTAGAAACATTGATTGCAATTGGGTGCCCAGTTTAGCGCAACATGATCGCCAGGCTTGACTGTGGTGACATTCGGGCCAACGGCCGTTACAATGCCCGCGCCCTCATGCCCCGGCACAACCGGTAGTGCATGTTTGGTTGCGCCGGTCATTAAATGCCAATCGCTGTGACAGACACCGGCGGCGGCCACTTTAACAAGGACTTCACCAGCTTGAGGGGGGGCGAGTTCGATTGTTTCGATACTGAATGGTTGACCTGGTTTGTGAAAAACGGCCGTTTTTATGAGCATAATTTTGCTCCTCCAATTAAGAACACATAGATACAAATAAAATAGCACAATAATGTAGTCCTGGCTAAATTTTATGGATGATCGTTGTTGTAATTTAGCACGGCTTCTTCAATTGTTAGGGTGTTTTGGAAAAAATGACCCTGTCTATTTTTGTTATTATTTCCTTTTTGTGGGAGCATATGTGATTGTGGAAATTACGATTGCTGACCAACAAAATAATAAAAACAATTGAGTAGAAGCAAAAAACTGAGAGAAATTGGAACGCTATAGAGAGGAAGTATGTCAGAAGATTTTAATTTGAGATCGAGTGTATATTGGCGACGCTTGGGCTGGGGTGTCTTTGTCGGGTTGATTAGCGCAATTGGTGCCTTTATCTTTCTTGCCCTTATGGATCGGGGGATCGACCTGGTTTGGCCCAATCCTCCTGGTTGGCAACCGTTTTCAGGTTCTTGGACAATTGTTGTGATCATGACCGTGTTTGGCTTTGTCATTGGTATACTTCGTCGTTACACGCCGGCTGCACAATTGGATGTGTTTGAGGCGGTGGATATCGGCCGTTTAGATCCGCGACCCGTTCCATCTTCACTGTTGGTATCGCTTTTATCACTGATTGGTGGATTTAGTCTTGGCCCGGAAGTGCCCTCTGGTATGTTGGCGGCTGGGTTTGGCACATGGATATCTGAACGCCGCAAGGTGGATGCTAATTCAACACGTACCAACGTTCTTAGTGGTGTAGCAGGCGCTTATGCAGGTTTGTTTTCATCGCCATTTGCATTGTTGATGATGATTTTGGAATCGACCCATATGCAAACGATTGTCTATTACGGCACTTTGTTTATTGTAGGACTGGCAGCGTCGATTGGGTTTAGTCTCTTTTATTGGGTAGGCGGCGATTCTTTTTCTTCTTTGTTAGGTCTTGTGCAGCCGCCAACTTATCATCTTCGTGTCTGGGACATATTAATAGGGATTCTTTTTGGAGTTCTTTCTGTGCCAGTGGCGGTAATATTTTTATTAATGGCAAAATTTCTTAGCAGGCTGGTCGCCCCGTTGAATAGTTGGCCAATCATCCGCGGTACAGTGGGCGGATTGCTGCTGGGACTTTTAGGCATGGCGCTGCCTATTACACTTTTCCTGGGTACGGAAGGGCTCAAAACCACAACCAGTGAAGCGGCAGAAATAGGTGTCGCTTTGCTTATCGTGTTTGTATTAGCTAAAATGTTGGCTTTAAGTGGCGCTTTATCATTTGGTTTTATAGGTGGCCCAATCTTCCCGCTTTTATTTATAGGCGCGACCCTGGGTTCTGCCGTTAACTTGGCATTCCCTGAAATTCCAATGGCTTTGGCGGTGGGCTGCTTTATGGTAGCTGTGCCTGCTGCCATCGTGCCGATTCCATTGGCCTTAGCAGTTATTGTCATATTGGTTGTAGGATTGTCACCCACCAATAGTTTGCCTGTTCTTATGGCTGCATTGACTTCATTTGCAATTGCGCATGGGTTGGGATTGTTTGCTGGGGCGGGCCAAGCACAAGCAGAGGCACCTGCTTAATAAAGCTGACAAATTAAACGGAATAGCAAATATAATATTAGGAGATATGATGACACAAACAATTGAACAGGCAACGGCCGTATTACAAAATATAAACGCAGCAGAAAAAGATCGGGTGCAAGCGGCCCATTTTCTGGGGAAGAGCGGTTCAGAGGCTGCGGCCGATGTGTTG
>CAYGMR010000622.1:0-2889 GCA_964350725.1 uncultured Ardenticatenaceae bacterium
AGATATAAACACGGACAGAAAGGAATGCCAATAAAAAATGTCTTAAATTCCTTTCTGTCCGTGTCGATAAAAATTTATCTACCACATTTCAGCGACAAATTTTTGTCGATGTTGGCGCATAAGCCAATGTGTGGGGTTTAATGCACAATCAAGGGCAGAAAATTGATGTGCTGCATTGGTTGTGGCGCTAGTGGAGGATAAGGAACTTGGACAACAAGGTACAACGTCACGACCGCATCAGGATTCTCTGGTGAGGTTAATTCAATTTCTGCCTCGTGGGTTCCGGGGGAGAAATCAGTCTCTGTGAGCGACAGTGTGACGGTCGCGGGAGTGGGCCCAGATAGCTGATCGAGTTGGACCCACGATTCGCTCGTTGTTGCTTGCCAATCGATGCTGTTTGTGCCGCTTTTGTTGTCTATGGTGAATACGGCCGACTCTGCACCTTCATCTGGATAGAGAATGATAGTCGATTGAGAGACCGCCAAACCATTGGGTTGTGTTGGCAGTAAGGTTGGATCTGCCACGATGATGACATTTGTTACGCCAGTGCTGTTGGTGGCTGTGCCGTCATCCACAAAAACGCTGAGGCTGTGGACTCCAGGCGACAAATCGGTGACAGTTACCTGTTCGCCATTACCTAACAAACCATCCCGATTGGATAGCCAAGAAATCTGATCGTCGCTTAAAGTGCCACTATTCGGGGAATAAGCTTGCACCTGGAGGTTAACTGATTGGTTGGCAGCGAATATATTCCCACTTTGGGGTGCAATTAGTGTGACTTCAGGCCGCCGCAAACTGGTGCTGAAGGTACTGTCTGAAACATCACTGCTGGTGTGGATGCCGTCTGTGACCCACACACGGAACAATCCTGCGGAGGTAGTGGGGATGTTATCACGCATGATTGTGGTGCTGTTGCCGCTGATGTTCTGCGCCAACATTTCCCAAGAGGTGCCATTATCACGACTGAATTGAACGTTAAAGAAAAGGGCATCATTATCTGTATCGTTGGCATTCCAATTTAACGTTATTGTATCTGCGGACAGATTCTCACCGCCGTTGGGAGATAAAAGGGTGACGCTGGGAACGGCCGTTCCTGCCGCGACGCTGTGCAATAAACCCGCTGGCCCCTCGATATCCACCTCCGCTGTGCCAGCAACATACGGCACAAACTCTGATATCAGCAAGCTAACTGGTTCAGCTTGTGGCAAGTCCATTGGATTGGCCTCGCCGGGATGCGTCATATCCGGTGTGAAAGGATAGCGTGCCAGCAGTTGACCGGCGCTGTCTCGTAATGCGATGGCGTACTCACCGGGTGTGAATGGTTCATTATCGGGTGCATCTGGGATGATAAAAAGCGGTTGCAACCAAACCTCTGCGTCTGTGGGGTCGATTGTGCCCATGATTAATAAACGATCGACTATTTCTGGGGCGTGTGTGGGAACAGCGGATGTCACAAAATTGTCTTGCAGATAATCCATAATCCCTTCATAGGTATAATCGCTGATCCATTCTGGCGAACAATAGCTCATGATGTCGTTCCAGTTCGTGTCATAAATATCGCGCGTGTGGATGTTAAAGCCATAGAATGCATTGTTGCCGTCGTTTGCTGTGCTGATACGGCCGTTTGTGTGTGGATAATTTTCGTCAGCACCTGCTTCGCCGCCACAACTGCCACTCGCGCCGCCAACTGGGCCAGCCACATGCGCACGGTCGAGTGTGTGCCCAATTTCGTGGCCCGCGTATTCGTTACCGAAAGTCCCATCTGTATCCCTGCGACCTGTTGGGCCGGTGGGGCCAGAACTCACATTGTTGCCCGATGCTTTGCCGCGCATGAAGCCCCCTGCGGCGGTTAACATGCCGTAATAGAGAATGTCTTTTTCATCACCAGCGATCATCTCGTCCCAGGGCTGATGACACAAATCCCACTTACGCTTGCTTTTAAGCCAGGTGTTGACTCTATCGGCATTCGGTGAGGTCAGTGTGCGCGAGATGGGATTGTTGATTTGAGCCAAGCCAAAGTCATGTTGTCTATCCACAACCCAAATGTCTGAGAGTGGATAAGCGGCTTGCAGCCATGCGCGTGTTTTGTGGACATCCGTGATCGGAGTCGTATAGGTGGTGGTTGTGCCGTTATTATTCAGAGAATAACTGCCACGATACATGATCAGGTTCATTTGCGGCACTGTTTCAAAATTGATGGTTTCGTTGATTAGGTTATTGTTGTAGTCATTTTCGGGTGGATAGGTACCTTCACGCCAGGATAGGGAAGGGTTCAAGGTGGCTGCCAGGCTAACGGTGCCTTCTGTGTAATAACTGGGCAGTTCAAACAAAAATGAATCTTGCCCATTGACACGGTTGGGTGATTGCTCGACGACGATATGACCTGCACCTGGATTGATGGGGTACAAGAGTTTGCCATTGCCGTCACGGCTGACAAAAAGTGAGGCGAATGTCCGGTAACGGCCGTTGCTTGAATGCGCATGAAAACGGACAAACGTGCGTTTGCCTGCCACCAGGCGCACGCTGTTGTTCAAATCCTGAATCCCTTGTGTCACTTCCAAGCCATCAGCCATTAAATCGGTGTCGATGGCAGCATCTGTCCAGGAAACACACAAGCGCGGATGCCTGAAAATCGAGCCTTCACGTGAGGTGAAATAAGAGGGAGAGGGTAACAAGCCGCCAACTTCAATGGCCAAGCCATGATTCGGCCGTATGTTTTGTATCCATTCATGCACCAACTGCACGGCATCCCAATGCACGAAGCCTGGGTTTGCTGCGATTGTGGTTTGGTCATAAACACCAGTTGTGGTGGGACGATTATTCCAGGTTGTGTCTGTTTCGCTCCAACTTTGTGTAACCGTTGCTAACACAAACGATCCTTCTGTTGCG
>CAYGMR010000623.1:0-2875 GCA_964350725.1 uncultured Ardenticatenaceae bacterium
AGGGCATCTTCCTTTCGAGTGGCAACGACGTTGCCGATTACTTTTGCTAAGCGCATGATGTCACCTTAATTATCAAATAGCAGCGTCAAGTTGCGTTTTTTCGCGTTTTCTTGAGCCAATGGGGTCAGGCGTGTGTTGGCGGGTAAATGTAAAATTGTGCCTGCCTGGTAGCTGAATAGATCGGATTGGGTGAGGATGGGGGAACGGCTGTTGCTTGCAAGTCGCTGTACAGGGGCAGATGGGCTGGCGATTACCTGCTGGGTTCCTGATTGCATTTGCTGAATCACGCTTAGTATGAACTTTTCCTCTGCCACCAGATTCACACCAAAATCAATCAGCGTCCCCATATTTTCAACCATCTTGTTACGCAGAGCCGTAGCCCCTTCGTTGCTGTCACTGAAAATCAGACCGCCTGGGCCATAGGGGTCAGCCCCATCACAAATCGCAATCACAGGCTTGTTTGCCAACAAGGCACCCAAAACCAGTGTTGAGAACAACGAATCCATCACGCCTAACGCCAGGCGAGCGGCCGTGCTCATTGACAACGTAGGCACCAGCACCAGATCTGTTTCACGCACCAAACTGGGTGTATCTACCCATTGATTGGGGCTGATGATCTCTTTGGCACCCGCCTTTTGTACATTTTCTGCGCCAACGACATGGATGGCTGAGGCGGTCATAAAAACCGTCAGATCATGG
Organism: uncultured Ardenticatenaceae bacterium; assembly: GCA_964350725.1. Taxonomy (GTDB): domain Bacteria; phylum Chloroflexota; class Anaerolineae; order Promineifilales; family Promineifilaceae; genus JAACFF01. Next base: position 700 of record CAYGMR010000623.1, read on the forward strand.
TTTGCCTGCACGAGCATTTTGATCATGTCCATGCCAACAACATAACCCGTGCTGGCACCACTGAACAGCATCAGCACACGCTGCTGCGGCACGGCCGCGATCATTTTTGCCTGCACCAACGCGACCACTTTCGCCACGATTTTTTCAATCAATGCCTGTTCCACAACCTTATCCTTTATCTTGGGGCACAATCACCGTGCCAGTCTGTCCGCTGCGTAAGCCCACCGCATTGCCTTCATCCGTATCCAAATGGACTTCAGTAAACCAGCCCGCTTTCACGCGCACTAAAATATCATGCAGTGTCGTGGGGCGTGGGCCATCAATGCGTAAATCGAGCAAATCGCCATTTTTTACGCCTAATTTTGCAGCAGTTTTGTCACTCAAATGGATATGTCGACGGGCGATAAACGCACCCCCGTTGCCTTTGCCGGTTAGCGTCACGGCGCCTTCTGGGCCCACAATGGTGATGGGCTGGCAGGCTGGATCCGCGCCGTTGGTGGCAATGGGCAATTTCATGCCGATGACCAATGCGTCGGTTTGCGAGAGTTCCACTTGCGAGTAGGGGCGTGGCGGACCGAGCACGCGCACTTTTTCGATGCAGCGTTTACGTCCCACAACCATCACCTGTTCGCGCGCCGCATAATATCCTTTTTGGTATAGTTCGTTGTAAACGCTCAGATCATGTCCTTTACCAAACAGGATTTCGACATGTTCGGGGCAAAGATGAACATGTCGCACTGAGACACCAATGGGCGTTTCCATTTCTAAGTGGCCATTACGTGCTACCGAAATGGGTTCGTGGCCATTAGATGCTTCTGGCGGTTGTAAATCGGCCAGTCGTCGCATTACTTCTTGCGAAATCCTGTCAATATTGAAGGCGGAACCGTTCGCCTTCAGAATGGGTTGATTGGTAAGCGTAGCCATGCCTTTTATTCTTCCTCTGCCTGGTTACGATGGACAAAACAATATTGCGAGCCAGGCTGGGCAGGTAATTTGCAAGCTTCACCGGATTTGGTTGTGGCTGCACAAGGTGGGGGGTCTGAAGCAGGTGTTTCTTGGGGAGCAACGGCCGTTGCTTCTTCAACCTGTTCTGCTTCTTTTTCCGATTTTTCCAAGGCTCGGCCCCGATCTAGATTAAGAATCAAGGCATCAATCTCATCGCTCGGGCGCGGAATGACTCGTTGTCCATAAACGGCACCTACTCGCGAAGCTGCACCAGCAGAAACTCCAGCCTGTACAGCCCCAACATCGCCTACAAATTTGACTGTGATCTTGCCACCGCCTTTTGTGTTTTCGTAACCAAGCAGTGTCACATTCGCCGCTTTCACGGCGGCATCAGCCGCTTCAATCGCGCTAATCAGTCCAATGGTTTCGATTAGTCCCAATGCTTTTTTCATTGAATACCTCTCTCTTCTAATTTGCTCATAACTACAGCTACCACTTTGGCAATATAAGCCGGGTCGAGTGGCAGTTGAGGTGGTTCTGTTTGTTCGCCTGGTACAGATTCCACCGCAGTCACAATTTGTTTTTTGGTTTCGATCGGTGCTGGTTCGTCATCAAAACGGAATGGTTTGCGAATAATCATGCGTGCCGCATTCGCCCCCATAAGCCGACAGAAATAGTTTGCTTGTCCTGAAAATCGGAAGGTTAAAACCGGTTGTGTGGGCGGCATATGCATCTCATGCAAAACGATTTCCGACTCAGAAACACCAACGCCAATGTTGAATCGTGAACTTTTTGATGCGGCGTATGCCAAAGACACCAAATCGGATGCTTTTTCAGTGACAAGTTTGCAGGGCACGCCCTCTTCTTCTGCCCCGATCTGCACCCAGCGGTATAACGTTTTGTTTGGGTCGGACAAAAAGGCTACGTGGATACACGGCCGTTCCTGTGCAAAAGGAGCCATCTCAACTATTCCTCTGCCGTTCGATATAACTCAACACAAGCCCTGTAGCGACCGCATTCACCGTGCCTAGCTTGCCACGAATATTGGCTGCACCAACCACTGTGCCATACTCAGCAAGTTTGTCCATCAACATCTGTGCCAGTTCAAAATCCTGACCAGAGCCACCGGCAATCGCCACAAATTCGATATTGCGGATATTGCCCATGGGTGCAACCGTCTTCAATGCCCTTAAGCTGTTGCGTAAAAAGACACGCCGTTTTGCTGCTTGGC
>CAYGMR010000624.1:0-2867 GCA_964350725.1 uncultured Ardenticatenaceae bacterium
TGGACACTATTTCACCAAACCCTTTTTGGGAGAATGTGTTAATATATGCATGTTTGGTAAACCAACTTGCTTGTTGCTGTGTAGCATAGCTATTAAATTATACCGGACTACACGAGCGAGACGAAAAAGCAACGGCCGTAAATCCTGAATTATGGTGCTAACACCCGAAATCCTCTTATCTGCCTATTGCCAAGGCATCTTCCCAATGTCCCACGATGATGGTGAAATATACTGGTATGATCCTGATCCGCGTGCGATTATTCCCCTGGATCATTTTCATATTCCGCGCTCTTTAGCCCGTACCATCCGGCAAGGCAAATTTAACGTGACCATTAACACAGCCTTTTCTGCTGTCATTCACGCATGCAGCTCGCCAGCAGCGGGGCGGGAAGAAACCTGGATCAGCTCAGATATTATCCTAGCCTACACAGAGCTATATCATTTAGGATTTGCGCACAGTGTAGAATGTTGGTACGCAGGAGAATTAGTAGGCGGATTATATGGCGTGGCCATAAATGGTTTTTTTGCTGGCGAAAGTATGTTTACACATTTACGTGATGCCAGTAAAGTCGCTTTAGTATATTTAGTGAATCGGTTGCGTGCGTCAACCTTCAAATTATTAGACATTCAATTTATGACTGAGCATCTGCGCCGTTTTGGTGCTGTAGAAATCTCGCGAGCTGTGTACCGTACCCAATTAGCGCATGCCCTTGAAGTACCAACGCGCTTTACATAAGGATGGGCTGACAAAATTTTATTTGTCAGCCCACGCATCTACATGGCTGACGATGTACGGCCGTATCTAATTTAATCGTTAGCCCTAAACAGGAGAGTCTTCAATGGGACAAAAAGATTTACGATTTAAGCGGGATGAAGTACGTTTATTCAGCGGTAGCTCAAATCCAGCATTAGCAGCGGGCATTGCGGCGCATCTAGAAATCCCCCTAGAAACTACCAGGATATCACGTTTTAGCAACGATAATTTATTTGTTCAGTTGGGGGCGAGCGTGCGTGGGCGCATTGTTTACATTGTGCAATCATTGGTACCGCCTGTGAGCAATCACCTGATGGAATTATTGATGATGTTGGATATTGCTAAGAGTGCTTCTGCGCGTGAAGTACATGCCGTCATCCCCTATTTTTCTTATGCACGTTCCGATAAAAAGGATGCACCGCGTATCTCGATTACCGCACGATTGGTAGCAGATTTGTTGAAAACGGCTGGTGCCACGCATGTGATGACCATGCAGCTGCATTCACCGCAGGTTCATGGCTTTTTTGCCTTGCCAACCGACCCACTTACCGCGCGCGGTTTGTTTGGTCAATATTTCAAAAACCAAAACCTTGATCCTGAAGAAGTTGTCGTTGTGTCCCCTGATGTCGGCGGAGCTAAATCGGCCAATCGCTTTGCAGATATGCTGGGGCTGCCTGCTGCGGCTGGTAATAAATCACGATTATCAGATAGTGAAGTTCATATTGGCGGTTTAATTGGTCGCCAGGTTAAAGGGTTTAAGCATGCCCTAATTTTTGACGATGAGATAGCGACTGGCGGTACGGTGGTTGAATTATGCCGTTTGTTAATTGATTTAGGCATTGAAAAACTCACAATCATTTGTACACACGGGTTGTTTTTAGGCAAAGCGACTCAGCGACTTAGCGGCATCCCACAAATCAATGAAATCGTAACGACTGACACTGTACCACACCCACCAGAAAGATATTTACCCAATATGCGCGTTTTATCGACAGCATCTATTTTTGGCGGTGCGATGTTACAAAATTATTATCGACGTTCGATCGGCGATCTATTTGATTTTGGGTCTAAAGATAATTGAGGGGTGTGCATACTAATTACTCGAGGTAGCACAACCTGTTGAGCGCTGTCATACCTGCGCAGGCAGGTATCCAGGCTATCCAAGCGTATGGATTCCCGCCTACGCGGGAATGACTCTCGAGTGTGGAGGTTGCACACCCCTCAGATAATTAGGAATAAGGAAAGCTTTATATAGGTAAAACGCTTGTTTTAGGTCAAGCTATTTTTGTGAACTACCTATGCGCTTTTTGCATAATTGTTATTTTGGACACAGATTTTCACTGATTTAAGATCTAATCTGTATAAATGTGCGTTACTGTGTGACACATAGCCAAAAATGGGGTACAAAATCATGCTCACCCTGGTTGCTGACTTGGCCGTAAAGATTCGCAAAACTGGATGAATCGATGGGTAAGGACAGGATTACTTAATTCTAAAGAGGAAAAAGCAGTATGAAAATTGGTATGGTTACGGCCGTTTATAAACCACTCGTAAATGGCGTGACACATATGATCTCTTTGTATAAAAAACATTTAGAGGCACTTGGTCATGAAGTCACCATTTTTACACTTGGCGATCCTGACCCACAAGGAGAAGAGCCAGGCGTTATCCGCTCGCCGGGCAAAGAGGTCGGGCACGGCTATTATTTGAGCACACGATACACACGTGAGGCCCAACAACGCTTGCGTGAAATGGAAATTTTGCATTGCCACCATATGTTGATGAGTGTTGACATGGCGCATCGTTATGCGCGTTGTCCCATCGTATATACCAACCATACACGCTACGATTTATATGCAGGAACCTACACACCCTTGCCCCGTTCGGCGACGGATGTGCTCATGCGGCAGATATGGCCGGAGTATACTGACTTGGCGGATGTGGTGATTACACCATCGGAAAGTGTGCGTCATGTGATGTTAGAGTTTGGTGTACGTCGTCCGATTGTGGTGATTGAGAATGGGGTTGATTTACGGCCGTTTCATTCACCTCAAACCCCCTGTACAAAAGCAGATTTTAATATTCCAGAAACGGCCGTCTTGCTTATTTATGT
>CAYGMR010000625.1:0-2852 GCA_964350725.1 uncultured Ardenticatenaceae bacterium
TTGGATGCACTTTGCGTGGGCATGTCCTCAGTATGATAATTGCCCTCAGCATCACGCCAACGCATCTTGTTTTCAGAATCGGCCGTCCAGATTTTATCTTCGGCATCCCAAACCACATCCTCATCGGCAAAAGGATGCCAATAATAAATGCCGATATTCCAGCCAGCTTGCACCCATTTTTCAGTGAGGTCAATGTTGTATTCAATATTGCGCTCTTCATCAGTCACGTTAAACAAAAACGTGGGTGGCGTGCCTACTTGCATCGGTGTCCAGCCGTGTACAAAAATTATTACGGGTTTACTGGGATCGTAATATGGATTAGGGACACCTGGCTCAGCTTTTTGTGATGCTTGATTACGGCCGTACCAATATAAACCATAATCCTTTTCAGAACTAAGCTCTGGCTCTTGTTGTTGTTCTCTTACAAATACTCCAAGCCCTAAAATAAAAAACAAAAGAACTGCAACTAAAATGAATCGTTTTTTTATACGCATAAACCTCTCAAAATCCCTTTGAAAATCTATTCTATTATAGACAACAATCAATTTAAAGGGTGATTCCTGCTTCTTGACTACAGCTTCTGTAATTGTTTCGCAAGATATTTGTTGTAGGATCATAATAGTTGCCCATTAGAATGATTGAGAATGATTGGTAATTCAATTATCATTGACATTTAGTAAAACTAATAACTAGCACCGCAAGAGACAAAGTATGACAAAATATAATCGTAGTAAAGAACCAGCATCATCCGAAATTACATCTAAAAGTGACTATTCGTCTAGACGTCATTTCATTAAAGGGGCGGCTGCAGTGGGGGGCTTGGCTCTGTTGTGGGCCGGTCGGCCACGTCGCCCAGGTTCTGAACCAGAACCTGCAGTAGTCTCGTCTGCTCCAGCAAATGCGGCTGGTGAGTCAGTGCAAGCCACGGCAACGGCCGTACCCACCCCCGTAACAGATGAACTTGGCATGGCGCTTACCAGCTTTGAAGACATCACCAGCTACAATAATTATTACGAATTCACCACAGATAAAACAGAAGTGGCGCGTTTAGCCGCAGATTTCCAAACCTCGCCCTGGCAAGTTGAAGTGGGTGGCCTCGTGCGCAATCCTGGCACCTATGACATTGATGATTTGCGCACGAAATTTGACCAAGAAGAGCGCATTTATCGCATGCGTTGTGTTGAAGCCTGGTCGATGGTCATTCCCTGGCTGGGTTTCCCATTACGAAAATTATTGGCGGAGGTTGAACCGACCGAGAAAGCCAAATACGTGCGCTTTGAAACCTTGGCCGACAAAAGCCAGATGCCAGGGCTGTCGGCTCCCTGGTATGATTGGCCGTATGTCGAAGGTCTGCGGCTTGATGAAGCCATGCATGATTTAACATTGCTTTCAACCGGGCTATACGGCGAAACCCTTACCCCTCAAAATGGAGCACCTCTTCGTCTGGTTGTGCCCTGGAAATATGGCTTCAAGAGCATTAAATCAATTGTCAAAATTGATTTGGTAGAAGAAATGCCTGTGTCTTTGTGGATGGCCGCCGGACCCAATGAATATGGGTTTTACTCCAATGTCAATCCTGAAGTCTCGCACCCGCGTTGGTCGCAGGCAACCGAACGGCGTATTGGGTCGAATGGGCGCATTCCGACGATTAAGTTTAATGGATATGAAGAGGAAGTAGCCCATCTGTATGCGGGGATGGATTTAACCGAGAATTTCTAAACTATGACAACCCTAAGCAAATCATCCCCCACAATCATTGAAAAAATTGATATTATTCCCTCTGCAGCTATCCTGGCCACACTGATTACCTGGATTTTGCGACAGGCCCCCAATTTTGGCGAAGGCCTGCCTCCGATTTCATTGTGGGTGATTTTGGGCGCGTTTGTTATCACCGCCATTGCCATTACACATTCAAAAAGCTTGAGCAAAAAGACGAAACAGAAGTCGTTATCATTTTTGGCTCATTTTGGGGCTTGGCTGCCAATTTCATTTATGTTTTGGCAATTTTATTACTGGGAGCATCTAAACGGCCGTTGGGCACAAGAAGCGACCTTTTTTGCCGGCAAAATGGCGATCACACTATTGGTCCTATCTTTGGCTGTGACGCCTTTTATGACTGCGTTTGGCTGGAAAGAGCTGAACCCGCTGCGCAAACCACTCGGTCTTTATGCTTTTATACTTGTCTGCATCCATCTGCTCATTTTCTCGTATGATTATAGCTATTTGGATGGTGTGTGGGAAGTAGGTTTGGCCTTGAATGAAGCCGTGACAAAGCAGTATGCATTAGTTGGATTGATTGCATTTTTATTACTGATTCCCTTGGCTGTGACTTCAAATAACTATTCTATAAGACGGCTAAAGCGAAATTGGAAGAAACTGCACCAGCTAGTTTATATTATTGCTATTTTGGCCGCTGTCCATTTTATTTGGGTGTGGGCAGCAAAGCGGGCGTTTACCGAACCTTTTATTTACGCGGCAATTTTAATCATTTTGCTCTTGATGCGCGTAAAGCCCATCAAACAACGCATAATTCGTATGCGCCAGGGGTTTTCTAAGCGGCAGCGTGCGCGCACTGCCTAATACTCAGCGTACATACGGCCGTTACCTTAATCTAATATGCAGGCGTTTGCTATGTTATCAACAAACGCCTGCTTTTTGCTTCGGTTTTGAATCAGCGACAGGGCAGATGGTTGCCCTGTAGACTGTAATTGCTACTCACTATGTATTATTAATGGCAAATATATGCCATACTGTTGTGCCGGGTTCACTCCTGCTCCTCCGACCAAGGTGTACGAGCCACCAGCTACCATTCCAGCACCAGTCTGACCGGCCGTGCCGCCAAGCGCATAACT
>CAYGMR010000626.1:0-2843 GCA_964350725.1 uncultured Ardenticatenaceae bacterium
CATTGCGTACCTTCCACACAGGTGGTACAGCGTCTGCTGGTGGTGACATCACACAGGGTTTGCCCCGTGTTGAAGAACTTTTTGAAGCCCGTCAACGGCCGAAGGGTGAAGCTGTCATCACCGAAGTGGGCGGTACGACTGACATTCGCATGGTTGAAGGTGTGCGACATGTCTTTGTGACCGACCGCAAAATGATCGACGATATCTATGAGATTCCCGAAGGTTGGGAAATCCGCGTTGGCGATAAGGATACAGTCGATTCTGGCACCTTGATTGCTGAAAATGCGGCTGGCGATGAAATCATTTCAGCGCGGCACGCTGGTCAGGTCATTCGCGATGGAAATGCACTGAAAGTCGTTTGGGAAAGCATCGACGAACGTGATTATGCTATTCCGGCGGGCATGCGCCTCTTATTGAGTGATGGTGATACAGTTGCGGCAGGGCAGCAACTCACCGAGGGTTCCAAGAATCCGCATCAAATCCTGGAAATCTTGGGTCGTGACGCTGTGACGCATTATCTACTGCATGAAGTGCAACAAGTATATCGCCCGCAAGGTCAAAATATCCACGACAAACATTTTGAGGTCATCATTCGTAAGATGTTGAGCAAAGTTAGTGTGAAATCTTCTGGTGATACCGAACTGCTGCCTGGTGATTTGATTGAAGCACCTAAATTCTTGCGCATCAATGAAGAAGTTGTGGCTGAGGGTGGTGAACCTGCCGATGCTGAAACTGTTTTGTTGGGAATCACAAAGGCATCATTAAATACTGACAGCTTCTTATCAGCGAGTTCTTTCCAGCACACGATTAAAGTGTTGGCTGGTGCTGCGATTGCTGGTAAAGAAGATGGTCTTGTTGGTCTGAAGGAAAACGTGATTATCGGTAAACTGATTCCAGCTGGTACAGGTTTCCGTGTGGCTGAAGAAGAAATTGAAGGGCTCGAGGATGGTGAAGAAATCGATTTGGATCAGGTTACAACCTCAACGCTTATCGACGACAATACCGATTTGAGTGTCTTAGAAGCCATGATTGCTGCGGCAGCTGCTGAACGTCAATTGGCGCAGGCAGAAGAAGCAGTCGCTCCCCCTGAGGAAGAGTTGGATTTAGATTTTGAGTAGAGATACAGGCTTTACTGGTCTGAAATAAAATATAAAGCGGTGGTCAAGTTATTGACCACCGCTTTTTTGTTGTATTGACAAGTTGTGCAGATGTTTGCTAAAGGATATAAACACAGACGGAATAGAATGAAAAAATTCAAATTCCTTTCTGTCTGTGTTTAAAAAAGTTAATAATCGCGATTTAGCAACATATCGGCTAGTTGATATAGAGCTTGCCCGGCGGCTCCTTGTGGTTGGGCCGCCTTTAGATGCTCAAGTGCTTTATCTGAATACTCTTTTGCATACTTGATTGCAAAATCACGGGCGCCTAACTCATTCAATGCATCAACGACGTTCGTGACAAATTGTGTGTCCGGTTCAGCTTGCAGGTAAAGTTTTTGTAGTTGTTGGCTTTTGTCTAATCCGTATAAAACCGGCAAGGTTTTCTTTTTTGTGATGATGTCGCTGGCAGCGGATTTGCCAATTTTGATTTCGTCACCCCAGATTCCCAAAATATCATCGATAACTTGGAATGCTAGGCCGAGATTGCGACCGAAGGCGGCGTAATGTGCGATGGTTGTGGCATCCTGTCCTGCAATGAGAGCTCCTAATTCTGCACAATGCGCCAGCAAAACGGCCGTTTTCCCTGTGATCATGTTGATATATTCAGTCACGGAAACCGTGTCGCGGGATTCAAAGTCCATATCAGCATATTGCCCCTGTGTTAGTTCGACACAGGTCACGTCAAAACGATGCAATGCTTGTACAACTGTTGCCGCAGGTACTTCACGTTCAATCAGGCGATTAAGTGCCAAATGGGCGACTGCAAACATCGCATCGCCGCTGTTGATTGCTTGTGGTGCGCCCCAAATTTTCCAAATGGTTAAGCGTCCGCGCCGGGTTTCACTGCCATCTTCAATATCATCATGAATAAGTGAAAAGTTATGCAGTAATTCAGCAGCAGCGGCAGCAGGTAAAGCTTGTTCCCAGCTGCTACCAGCCGCTTGCGCCGTAAGTAGGCAAAGCAACGGCCGTATGCGTTTACCACTGTTGGTTTGGATTGGTTTGAAATTTGCATCTAGCCATCCCATATGGTATTGCATCATGCCAAATAGCGCATCGGGTGGTGTGCCGTTGGCATGCAAGACAGTACGCATTTCGGCTTCTAGAGCAGGTAACATCGCTTTCGTGTAAGTTTTTAATTCTGAAGACATAATTTAGTACCTTGCCACTTCTTAAAAATGTGTCAGTAATTCAGTTTTAGCTAGAGTATTGATATCCGCGGCCCCGCTGCAAAACATTGAGATACGTAATTCATCTGTGAGGGTTTCGGCCAGTTCAATGACTCCGGGTACGCCATCTTTATCGGCTGCGCGTAAAAAAGCACCGGCTAAACCAACGACATTGGCGCCCAATGCGATGCATTTGGCAACATCAATGCCATTTTTTATGCCTCCACTAGCGAAAATCGGTAAATGGGGGGCAACTTCGCGGCAATATTGAATAGAAACGGCCGTTGGTATACCCCAATCTATAAATGCACCCGCCACTCTTGCTAATCTTGCGGTAGGAGCACGATACATTTCGACCTGGCTCCATGATGTGCCCCCTGCGCCAGCTACATCAATCGCGGATACACCAGCGTCAACCAACTGTTTTGCTGACTGTTTGGAAAATCCCCAGCCGACTTCTTTAGCAATCACAGGTACAGGTAACTGTTTACAAATCATTTCGATTTTGGGCAGC
>CAYGMR010000627.1:0-2838 GCA_964350725.1 uncultured Ardenticatenaceae bacterium
GGCCTCACACCACCCAGCCAGGGTAAAGTTATTTTCGATGGCGAAGCGATCGAAGGGCGGCGCAGCTTTAATATCGCCGCCATGGGCATCGGCTTTGTGCCCGAACACCGCGCAATTTTCCGTGATTTATCAGTGAAAGAAAATCTACTCCTGGCGGAACGTAAGAAAGGGGATTTTGCACGCAAGGAAGATTTCATCTTCGAATTATTCCCCGATTTGAAACGACTAATCAAACTGCCGGGCACAAATCTATCCGGTGGACAACAGCAAATGTTGGCCGTCGCACGCGCGCTGGTTCCCGACAACAAGCTTTTACTCATTGATGAACCCAGCGAGGGGTTGGCACCAGTCATCATCGAACAAATGATGGCAGCGATCACAGAATTATCGGCCGAATCGACGGTCTTACTGGTTGAGCAGAACTTTTTGGTCGCCAGCAAGTTGGCCAGCGCCTATGTCATCATCGAGGAAGGCAAATCGGTCAAACATGGTCCAATGGCCGACCTCATCACCGATAAAGAAACCATTCACCGTTACTTAGGCGCGGCCTGACAAGGATCAAGTCAGATATGGACAAAGGATAAAAATTCATCCTTCAAAATTCGTAATTTATAATTTTCAGGACAACTATTATGGGCGATTTAGTCACAACAATGCGCAATAATCGCGTACGCATCATCACAATTGTGGTACTCGCATTTGTGTTTTTCACAGCCATCCAGGGCATGGAAACGAAAGATTGGACCATCACCGTTTTGCGTGGCCTCTCCGTCGGCGCAGTCACGTTCCTTGTCGCTTCGGGCTTGTCATTGATTTTTGGGCTGATGGATGTGCTCAATCTGGCGCATGGCGAGATGTTTATGCTGGGGGCCTATGTTGGCTGGACAGTTTATGTACGGCCCGACACATTCATCGATGCGGTGGTGCCGTTGGCATTTTTGTCGGTAGGGCTAATTTTGATTCCGGTCTGGGGTGGTTTGTTGGGACGCTTGAAGTTGTCGGAAACGGCCGTTCGTATCTGGCCTTGGATCGTGTTAATAGTCAGCCTGCTAATCATCTTCTTTTCCATCACAAAATTCCCCATCATGCGCTGGGATCCCGAAGATTATGCCGCCAGCCCCATCTCCAACGCCTTAGCGCTGAGTCAAGGCACACTCGTTTTGCCAGATGCAGACCCATTCAGCGCTGGCAACATGGCATTGGCTATTGGCGGCACTTTGTTAGGTAGTGCGCTGCTAGGGCTGGCGATTGCCGGTTTGCGCAGTCGTAGACAAGTTGCCACCTCAACCCGCATTGATCGGGGCCCTTTGCTTGCCGCTGGCGGACTATTGTTAATCGGGTTTATCGCCCTGCTTGGCAACGATGCCATAACTGCTGCCCTATTTGGCCTTTCAACCACTGCGCGCTTTTTTGTGGCGATGGGCGTGTCGATTGTGGTGGGTTTAATTCTGGGGGCACTGGTTGAGGTGACGATGATACGGCCGTTATACGACCGGCCTATGTACCAACTGATGATCACCCTCGGCCTCAGTTTTATCATCATCGAACTGGTGCGTGCAGTCTGGGGTCGCCCTGAATTCACCATGCCTAAGCCAGCATTGTGGGCCGGCACGGGGGATCTGTGTCCCGCCACCAACTTTGGTGATGCGCTGCTCAATCAATGTTCAACGATTTTGTTGTTCGACGGCCGTATCCGCACCTACAACGAAATCTTCATCATTTTCATCGGCCTGGTCGTACTGGTGGGCATCTGGCTGCTGTTGCAGCGCACGCGCATCGGCATGATCATTCGCGCTGGCGTGCAAGACAGCGAAATGGTTGAAGCATTAGGCATCAACGTGCGCGTCGTTTTCACGCTCGTATTTGCCATGGGTGTCGCCCTGGCCTCCCTCGGTGGCATTTTGGCGGCGCCATCCACCGGTCTTTCAGTCGAAATGGGCACACGGGTATTACTCTTAGCCTTAATCGCCCTGGCAATTGGCGGCCTCACAAGTTTTCCTGGTGCGGCCGTGGGGGCTGTCCTAGTCGGCTTGATGCAACAATTTATCATCAAATACGGCTCCATCGGTATCAACCTCCCTTTCCTGGCCGAGCCACTCAAGCCATCACCCCCACTCGTCCCCGCCTCGACAGTTTTATTGATGGTGATCATCTTGCTCATTTTACCCAACGGTTTATTCGGACGCAGTGAGTAGCCCACTCAGCTTGTCAGCCCATCAGCCAAAAGCTGACCATTAAAATACTGACAAGCTGAAAGCTAATAAAATTATGCAAACAACAATTCAACCTCCCCAAGAATCATCCGGTCCAATCCATTGGATTAGAACAAACAGCGGCTTACTTATTCTGCTGCTGGTTATGATCTTGCTGCCCTTTATCGTGGCACTTCTTGATGGCCAGGCCGTTTCTGAAGTTTTTGCCAACGAAACTGGCCGCTCAAAATTTGTACAAGGTTTGATGATCGAAATCTTCATCCTCGCTATTTATGCCATCAGCTATGACCTGATTTTAGGTATCACCGGGCTGCTCTCCTTCGGCCACGCCATGTTTTTTGCCGCCGGAGCCTACTTCACCGGCATCGCCTTCAAAACATTAGGCTGGGGAATCTTGCCCACACTGTTGGGATTATTCGTGGTTGGCGTCATCAATGCGCTCATCTTTGCCGTGGTGTTGCCGCGTGTGCAAGGCATCACCTTTGCTTTGGTGACATTGGGCATTGCATCGGTGTTTTACATCATTTTACAATCAAACGAAGTCGTCGAATACACCGGTGCCGATGTCGGCTTGCAAGGGGTCATCGTGCCCGAATTTTTAAACACCAATTCTGAACGCCTGCGC
>CAYGMR010000628.1:0-2825 GCA_964350725.1 uncultured Ardenticatenaceae bacterium
GTTAATTCCTGCGTGCCTCCAGCAGCTAAAGTGAAGTTGCTGGGAGATACGGTAATGACCAAACCATCAACAGAACTGCCAGCGGCAGTCCAATCTTCGCTACCGGCTAGGGTGCTCTTGACGGTGCGCGTCCAACTGCAAACCTCAACGCAGTTGGCATTACCCAAGCTGGAAAGATTCAAGTTCTTGGGATCACCACCTAATGAGGGATCCGCATTTTCGTATTCGGTGGTCGTGACATCCAATACCAAACCAGCCAACCCGGCTTCTGCCAGATTGATGCGACCTGAACCAATATCAAAGACAGTCGCCGTTGTGGGGCTGATACCATCGTCGTTCAGCACCGTTGTAAGGGCGGTGGTCATCAGTGCCGATTGAATTTCGGCTGGTGACCAGGTGGGATGCAATGCTTTCATCAAAGCACCCGCGCCAGCTACATGCGGACTGGACATTGAGGTACCTGCAATCACGTTGTAGGAATAGTCGCCGTCGCCGCCTGGTCCTTGATGGTAAGCTGCCCAAATGGCGCGGCCCGGTGCTACAACGCTGGGCACAAGAATGTCAGCAACAGATCCATTGGGACCACGTGAACTGAAGGACGCCATGATATCACCATAAACTGCGGACACGTCTTGTGTAGAACCGGCAATGGTGCCATCGGCCGAACCTTGCAGAGCAACATAATCTTGCAGTGCCACATAGCCAGCATTGTCAATATGGACAGCGGGCAAAACGTGCGGATCCGTATTCACAGAACCGGGACCACCACCGACAGCGTCTGGTTGCGCCAGAATCATGCCACCGGCACCGCCATCTAAGACCGTTTGGCCCTTGGCAACACGGCCGTAGACACCACGTTCACACACAACAATTTGACCGCGCAATGTGCAGGGTGCGAAAATGCCGTCGGCACACAGGCGGGCATCATCGCCAAAGGGTGGGAAGTCAGCGGCGTACACCACGGGTGCAGGACCAAAGCCACTGGTCATAGAAAACCCATCAATAGTTATGGGCGAATCAACCCCGTTATTCAGGGTGATAGAATTCAAGAAGGCGCGATCATGGCTGGCAGCGCCGACCGTCGTGATCCAGGGGGCATCGCCAGGTGAACCGATGGTGCTTTCACCGGGACCGGCATTGCCGGCCGAAGTGGCTACAAACACACCCGCGTCACGCAGAGACAGCCATTGTAAACTTTCAGAATCGGCCCACAAGTTACCCGTGGGTGACGTGGAGCCAATAGAGTAGTTGATGGCATCAACGCCATCTAGGAGGGCTTGATCGCGGGCGGCGTTCAAGGAAGCACCGGGGCAGCCACCACCGTCAATACAGCCATCATACATGATGATGTTGGCATGAGGAGCTACGCCGGAGATGTCGGCTGTGAATGAATCTGTAGGCGTGGTAATGGTCGTGCCAGTGACAAAGTTCCCTGCGGCTGTGCTGGCTGTATGCGAGCCGTGTCCGTCAGCATCGCGTGGATTTACATCAGAAGCGGTATAACCCCAGACGCCAATCAGCTTGTCATTACAAGGGAAGGTCGGATCATAGGCCACGGTACCGGCGGGTGGGTTGGTGTTAGTCGGATCACAAACACCTAGATAATTGCCAGGTCCATTAGGATTCGTGACGGTATACCCATCACTACCGGTGGCGAGGAATGAGGGATTCCAGGGATCGATACCGGTATCGATGACACCGACAATAATGCCTTCACCATACGTACCTGGCATGCCACCCAAACCAGCCCAAATTTCATCGGCATTGATCCAATCTGGTCCAGCATCGGTTGTGGGGTAAGACATTTTTTCGAGTTCGACAAACAAGGTGCTATCTAATGTTTCTACAGCCGCCGCTTCAGCTGCCGTCATGGCTGTAGCGTATCCGTTGATGGTCGCTTTGTATTCATACTGAATTTTAAGCGGACGGCCTATAGCTCGGCTGGCAGCTTCGATAGCCTGGGCACGTTGTACATCCAAATAAGCCAAGTATGCTTGGCTTGCTGGTGAATTAGCATCAAGCTTTGTTGTACCTATGGCATTGGGATTTGTTGCGGCTAAGCCTTCAATGTCTCCCTGGTAACTAGCCAAAGGTGCGTCTTTCAGCACAACGATATGGGTGACTTGTTCATCTGCCCTTGCTGAATTAAATACAGCTTCAACAGATGCTGATTGCAAGTCGTATTTACTATTTCCATTAAAATTTTCTTGGACAGTCTTCGTTAACGTATCTTCCAGTGAAGAAGTGACTGCTGGTTGAGCACTTACGGTGGCTGTGATAAGTAACAACAGTACTATTAAAACCACCCACTTTGCAGTTGATTTTTTCATGTTTCCTCCAAAAAAGCTTGATCTTATTGTGTTTATTATTGAGTGATTGACTAATTTAGTATGTTTGAATTGACACCTCCTGAAAATTGTAGATAGGAACAACGATGTTGATGATTCTATTAAGGCGTTCCTATTTGTTTAATAAATTGTTTGATTTTTATTACTTGGATTGGCTCCCTGTAACAAAATTTGATTCCCACGTATAGTTTACCAGAAAACGAGGTGTAAAAGGTTCGGGTTTGGTTCGGGTTTGGTTCGGATTTGGTTAGAAAGATCAAAAAATCCCCGCCGGATTTTGTCCGACGGGGATTTTTATTTTAGAGTTTGGACAGTGGCTAAAAGAAGCCACTGTCCAACTATCTAAACTAATTAGGCGATATTCCGACGACGCAGCACGAGGAGTGTGCCAGCCAGCAGAACTGCCATCAAGCCTACGATACCAACAACTGCAACAGAAGAATTACCAGAATCAAGGCCATTCAGCCCAATTGCGGT
>CAYGMR010000629.1:0-2822 GCA_964350725.1 uncultured Ardenticatenaceae bacterium
ACGCTGAACGTTGGGCAAACCGGCTGGTTCCATACAGCTTTTTAGGTGCTGGTATCCTGGCTTTAACAGGCAATTTTGCCCAATCTGCTGCCTTGTTGGTGATTGATTATGCAGCCGGGTTCAAAGTTTCAGCGCCTACAACAATTATGAGTGCTATGACCAAAGCCGCACGTCACGGCATATTTATTCGCGGTGGCCGCCATTTGGAGCAGTTAGCGGCAGTTGACGCCATTGTCTTCGATAAAACCGGCACCTTGACGCTTGGATCGCCTGAAGTAGTAGCTATCAATTCGTTGGAAGCACGCTGGTCAGAAGATGAAATGTTGACTTTTGCTGCCTCCGCTGAACAAGGCCTGACTCATCCGGTTTCGATTGCGGTGTTGAATACGGCCGTTGCCAGAAACCTACCTATTTTGCAGCGTGACAGTTTTGAATATCAACTTGGACAAGGTGTAGCGGCGCAGGTCAATGACCAGATCGTGCTGGTCGGCAGCCGTCGCTTCTTGGCGGCGTCAGGTATCGACTTTAATGCCAAATCAGAGAGCCATTTGCGGCAGATTGAAGCGCGGGCTGCCTCACCCCTCTGTGTTGCAATCGATGGAACATTGGTTGGACTGCTCGGATTGGCTGACCCTATTCGCCCTGAAGCAGCAGATGTGATGCAAACGCTGCACGCACGCGGCATCAAGAAGATTGTGATGCTCACAGGTGACCGGGCACCCGTAGCTGCGGCCGTTGCTTGCCAGCTCAGAATTGAAGAATATGTGGCTGAAGTTTTCCCAGCCGATAAGCTCGATGCCGTACAATCATTACAAGCAGAGGGCTATGTGGTCGCTGTGATTGGTGATGGTATCAACGATTCGCCGGCTCTCGCACAAGCTGATGTAGGGATCGCTGTCAATGGGGGGACTGCTTTGGCACAGGAAACGGCCGATGTCGTCTTTTTGCACGGCAATTTATACAAACTTATTGAGGCTATTGATATTTGCCGTGAAGGGATGGCTTTGGTGCGCCAAAATTGGGAAATTGTACGTATTCCCAATACGCTTGGTTTAGGATTGGCTTTCACTGGTTTCATTGGCCCATTAGGGGCTTCGATCCTGAGCGATGGGGCTGCCCTGGTAGCCGGTGGGAACTCACTACGTCCGCTGCTGCATAGTGGACAGTCACAGGAAGAAACACCAGGAGAGGCTGCGCCAGATGCGTAAACGTTACTGGGTTCTCCTCATATTAAGCGAGTTGGCAAGATGACAATGTTTTATTTGGCAAAAAAAACCAGGCCATGGCGCTTCTTGTCTTCTTTTAGCCAGGGAAATGGGTCTACGAAGGATATTGCTGAGGTTTCTCGACCTCAGGAGGCCTCTCACCCTGAGCCGGATACATACGAGATCGTGCATCATATCAACGGCCGTATGCGCGTGCGCATACCCCGTCTAGCTGATGATCCTGTTTATACAGAGCAGTTGGTTGAAAAAATGCAAGCGCTGCCCACCGTAACCGGTGTCAGGGTTCGTAGCCGTACCTGTTCGCTTATCGTTGAATATAAAAAACCTACGACAAGTGCGGCCATCATAGCGAATCTGGAAAGCGCAGATCTGAAAAACGCGAACCTGGAAAACGTTATTGAGACGGTTACTGACGATGAAAACGCGCTGGCTTTGCAAAAGCCACAAGAACTAAAAGTAAATAAGGATGGATACGGCCGTGGTTACTATTTTAAGCGGCTGGGGTTGCCTGTTTTAGGGCTGGGATTGAGTGTCGGTATGATTGCCGGCATGGCGCTTCCGCCTCTCTTGGTAGGCGGTGCTGTCATCGTTTCTGCCTTTCCTGTTTTTAAGCGCACGGTTGAGGGCATTCAAGAAGAGCATAAACTGACGGTGGACTTCCTGGATTCAACCACTATCGTCTTGTTGACAGCTCAAGCCAGTTTTCTGGCTCCGGCCTTTATAGTAGGTGCAATTGAAGGTTCACAGGTGCTGCGTGATTGGACGGCGCGGCGCAGCAAACAAGCCAGCCTGGCATTGCTCATGAACCAGGAAAAGCTGGTGACTATCGAACAAGATGGTGAGCTCAACCCTATTTCAGTTGATGCTTTGGCCATAGATGACATCATCGTGGTATATCCTGGCGATCAGATTCCGGTAGATGGCTTGGTATTGGATGGCAAAGCGGCCGTTGATCAACACCAGGTTACAGGCGATTCTATTCCAGTTTTATGCGGCCCCGGTGACCACGTACATGCCTCAACGCTGGTGATTGATGGTTATTTGCGGCTGCAAGCACAGCGCACCGGTCATGACACCCATGTGGGACAGGTAATGGAAGCTATACAGTCCACTCCCGAGACGGATACACGCGTGAGTAACTATGCACGCAAGGTTGGCAATTGGGCTGTCTTGCCCACACTGGCTATAGGGGGTCTGGTGTTTGGCACCGCAGGTAGTCTGCCGCGTGCTACCAGCATCGTCAGCATGGATTTAGGCACGGGCATGCGTATTTCGGCACCCATTGCCGTTCTTGTAGCGCAAACCAACGCGGCAAAACAAGGCATTTTGATCCGCAGTGGTCAGGCTATTGAAGCGCTGACCGAAATTGACACGATTATTTTTGATAAGACGGCCACGCTGACTGAAGGACGAGCGGCGATTATCTCTATTCAAACGGTTGAGGAAACCATTTCAGCGCAGGATATATTGACCTGGGCAGCCTCAGCAGAGCAAGCACTGGGGCACCCGATTGCTGAGTCTATTGTGCGTTATGCCCACGACCAGGAAGTTGAGATACGGCCGTGTACAGAATGGCACTACAACCCCGGATTGGGC
>CAYGMR010000630.1:0-2805 GCA_964350725.1 uncultured Ardenticatenaceae bacterium
CGCTGAAGCGATTATTACAAACCACTTGACCCCTGACAAAAGCAACCCCCATAAAGCAAATGAGACCAGACTGGCATCCGGTCTCAAAAGTCAGAGAAGAGAAGATGTAGTGAGGAAGAGGGTGGGCAATTATTTTGCCACTACCCTTTTGTCCCTACGCCATAAAGTATACCGCTCGTCTGTTAATAACTGTTTAACAACGTGTTACTGTTTTGCTAATATATTGTCAATTATCAAGAATACAAAATCTCTTTAATCCCCTTGCCTATGTGGTAAGTTGGGTTGATTGTGGAATTTGACGGGCTCTTTCGATTCTTTGCGGAAGCGCATATTGACCAACTCCACAGAGAATGAGAAGAACATAGCAAAGTAAACATAATTGCGCAGATGTAGATCGTGGGCTGCTGCAGCACTCCACCCTTCGATCACCAACATCGCACCAATCAAAATAAGGAAAGAAAGCGCTAGTACCTTCATTGTGGGATGTTTTTCTACGAATTCGCTGATAGCTCCTGATGCAAGCACCATCACAACAGCAGCCAGGATAATGGCTGTGATCATGATGATCAAGACGCCAGAAAGGCCAACGGCCGTTATCACCGAATCCAATGAAAAAACCACATCAATTAATAAAATTTGGAAAATCACAGCCATGAACGAAGTCGCTTTTTTTGTGGCGCTTTCCTCAACATGCTCTTCGGTTTCGAGTTTCTCGTGGATTTCGAAGGTGCTTTTTGCAATCAAGAAAAGTCCCCCACCGATCAAAATTAAATCGCGGCCAGAAAGCGGGTTGCCAAAAATTGTCACAACTGGCTGTGTTAACTGAATAATCCAAGATATGCCCAATAACAAGAGGATGCGGCTAATGACAGCCAGACTGATGCCTAACTTACGCGCACGATCACGTTGATTTTCAGGTAGTTTGCCCGTCAAAATAGCAATGAAAATAACGTTGTCAATACCCAAAATGATTTCAAGTGCCAACAAAGTTAAAAGGGCAACCAGATTTTCTGCGGTAAAAAGCTCGCTCATTCTACAACCACTCCACTTACATCGCCTTCAGGGGGCGGGAATTGCGGGTTTAACTGACGCAATGTCTTTACAATAACACGACTAATCGCCAGATTACGATACCAGTTTTGATTTGATGGGATGACATACCAGGGAGCATATTCGGTGCTGGTATGTTGCATCATTTCCTCAAATGCTACCATGTAATCATCCCACTGTTTACGCTTTTCCAAATCTTCAAACGAGAATTTCCAATTTTTTTCCGGCAAATCGATCCGCTCCTGAAACCGCTCACGTTGCTCCTCTTTGGAGATATGTAAATAGAATTTCAGGATGGTTGTGCCCGAATCGGCCAGCATTTTTTCGAAATTGTTGATATGGTCATAACGGGGCCGCCACACTGATTCAGGAACTAGATTATCAACACGCACAACCAATACATCTTCATAATGTGATCGATTAAAAATGCCGATCATCCCTTTCGCCGGAACAGCCTTATGGACACGCCACAAAAAATCGTGAGCACGTTCAATGGTAGATGGCGCCTTGAATGATGTGACACGCACACCTTGCGGATTGACACCTTGTGTGACAGCACGAATTGTGCCATCTTTGCCACCAGCATCCATCGCTTGGAAAACGAGCAATAATTTATGTTTGTTTGCGGCATAAAGCCTGGTTTGCAGCTCTCGAAATTCTTTGCGTAACTTTTTAAATTCTATCTCGGCTTTATCACGGTTTTTATGGAACTTCTTGCCATCTGCGGGAGTAAAATTTAAATATATTTTTTGTCCCGGAGTGAGTTTATGATCGTTTGGCATGGGATTCCCCTTAAAATTACTAAAAATGGCAGGTAGAAACTATCTACCTGCCACTTTTACCTTCTTTTATTGCACTAGTTTGTCTGCTGGCCCCAAATATTGGGCATCACCAAAGCCTAAAATCAAATATCCAATTGGCGTTAATAGCCATAATAGGATGAGTGAAAAAAGTGTGTCTTTGCCAAAAGATTTACCCATATCAATTGCAATCAAAATCCAGACAACAAAATTGACAAAGGGGATCAGCATCAATAAAAGCCACCACCATGGTTTGCCGATAATGCGCAATATAATATAGATATTATAAATCGGGATAATGGATGCCCAGCCGGGTTCACCCGCTTTTGTAAAGGTTTTCCAGAAACCCGCAATGATCAATATCACCATAACAAGCCAGCAAATCATATAGACGCCGCCAAATAGCGCGCCTATGACACCACTGCCATCATCTTGCAGCATTGCCGAACTGATCAATGATAACTCTGACATAAAAAAATCTCCTTAAATTGATTGGTTGATAAAAAATAATTCGATCTAACGATCTTACATCACACTTATACCCGAAGAATTATTGATTTGCAAAATTTGGCATGCTGCAAAAGCCCCGTGAGTTTGCTTGACACTACAGTTTGTACAGCTAATTTGAACCACGCCTAAATTTGATGTTTTACTAATTTCAATTTTCCCAATATACTTGATGTCTGTGCAATTAGACGGCACCCGTCAATTATTCAATACCCTTAGTATCTTCCCAGGTCATTCCTGCGAAGGCAGGAATCCATAAGCCTGGATACCTGCCTTCCCGGGTATGACAGTCGATAGATACCAGAATGGTTGCAAGCATTAAATTTCAATCAACGGAGGTTCAAATGGCAGAAAATCATGGCATGGTAGGGGATGTTTATTTTCCGGCACCAGAAATTATTGAGCAAGCACATATACCTGACTATGAAAGGTACATGCCGAAGCGATG
>CAYGMR010000631.1:0-2773 GCA_964350725.1 uncultured Ardenticatenaceae bacterium
AGATGATCCCAGTGCCGACGGCAACCTCCAAAATCGTTTCACCATTTCTGATATTGGCCAATTCCAAACAGCGTTTTTGCGCTTTTGATTCAGTTAATTTGGCCCACATGTCATAACTGCCTACTCTGCTGGCATATACTTCTGGGATTTGCGTTTTGCTAAGCTTTGCTTTTAGCATTGTTGAATCGTTCATATTGATCCTGGCGAGGTAAGGATACCTCGGCTACGAAGCTATTTAACGGCCGTTATACGCGCACTAATTACTTCAACAGAACCCTGATGGGGTGGTGCTGCTGCCAGTTCAATATCTGGATCGTTTTTGTCGCGGATCGAAATCTGACTGAAACCAGCAGCTTGCATTTTGCTAACGAGCATGGCGATGTCTTCGGCCCCCGTCACACATTCAGACCAGGCGGCCATATTGGCACGATCTTCGGGGCCAAACTGCCCGCGTGTGACGATGTCTGAGACGGCTAACCGGCCACCTGGCTTGAGTACACGGTAGGCTTCTTGGATAACGGCCGTTTTGTCAGGACTCAAATTGATCACACAGTTAGAAATGATCACATCGACTGTGTTGTCAGCCACGGGCAGCGCTTCGATTTGTCCCTGGCGAAATTCGACATTGTCTAGGCCGACTTTAGCCTTGTTTCGATTCGCTTTTTCGAGCATGGCGGGTGTCATGTCAACGCCGATAACGCGACCGGTCGGGCCGACGTTACGAGCAGCCATGAAACAATCAATGCCGCCGCCAGAACCTAAGTCCAGCACGGTTTGGCCGGGTTCGAGACCCGCCAATGTAATGGGATCGCCACAGCCCAGCGAGAGACCCGTTACATCCTCCGGCAGCCATTTTGTATCGGCCGTATACAGATCGGCAAACAGAGCAATTTCATCGACATCCGCGCGGCAACAACTTGTTGATGAGCTGGTGGGTGTGCAGCAGGATGCGCTGACTTCTGGTTTGAACTCTGTGGCGATACGGCCGTAACGTTCTTGGACTTCAACATGAATCTGTTCAGGGGTAAGCGTACTCATATTATCACCTCGTATTGATATTTGTCTATATGTTTAATCAAAAAAAAACAGTTAAGCAACTTCAACGGCCGTTAAGGGCACGGTTACCGCAGCTCTTTCGGGAGCAAAGTTTTGCATTAATGCGCCGCAGCAGACTGCGACTGCATCTTGATCCAACGAATAAAAAATCTGTTTGCCCTCGCGGCGAGTGTTCACCAACTCGGCATCGCGCAAGATGCTTAAATGATGCGAAACGGTTGGTTGGGAAACATCACCCAGACGGTCGACAACGTCGCTCACGCACAGCCAATTGCAGCAGAGCAGGAGCATTATTTTCTGTCGGGTTTCGTCGGCCATTGCCTTCGCAAAAATTAATGAGTTCATCGGATTGACATATAGAAGTTTGTCTATATGTTGCCATTATAAACAAAAATAGGTGCTTGTCAATAGCTACAACGGATATTGCTATAAACGGATAATAACGGTTAGCTGGTATCTTGCTGTTTGCAAGCTAACCGTTATGTACAATCAGATTTATATCCGCTGATTTCTTTATCCGATGCAGCTAATTTCTGGTTTGGTCAGCGTTTCTCAACGACAAAGGTCGGGACAGAAGAGCCGCCACCCGCCGAAACATTAAGCAAGGGATCGTTTGAGAGACGTGTGAGGCAGCCATCGACGTAGTTGCCATAGAAGATAAAGGGGGCTGTGTCGAGCATGCGATCATAAATTTGCAAACGGCCGTCGACCATGCTTGGGTACGGTTCTTCAGGAATCGGGATGCGTTCTTGCACCACATACGGCGTGGTGAGCGCATTTTGCACAGCTTGTTCCCAGCCGCCAGCATTGGTTTGCCAGCCCAAAACAATGCCATGTCCCCCGTAATCGTCGTTCGGTTTGAGCACAAAGCGTTCTTGGTATTTGAGAATGAAGGGCACCAAATCAATGGGTAGGCCACCATACGTACTTTTGCGTTCTTCGACAGAGCGTGTCCAGGGGATATGTGCATGAATGCCACGCAGTTCTTTCTCATTGAACATGTCGGCATTGCGTTCGTCGCTGAGCACAGCCAGGCTCATTTTTTTATACAAGATTTTGCAGCGGAACGGGTTGACCATACAGACATTGCCGTCGCGAACTGCTTGCACGACAGGATGATCGACACCACCGCGTTCAATCAGTTCAGTAATCAGCACACGTTTGTAGATTAAATTGATATGGAAATCACCATCCATTAAACGGCCGTTTTTATATTCAACATTCCGCGGATCTACGATGCGGCAGGGATAGCCTTGGGCTTCAAAGTAACGAATGAACAGTTCAAACTCGCTGTAGGTGGGCACTTCACTCCAATCGAGGATGGCGATGCGTGGTCGTTCGCCGGAGCCACCCCACTGTTTATAACAATCGAGCAGCACATGCAGCACACTATGGCGTGTGTTTAACGGCCGTACCGAATATTGGCGCAAAAATTGACCCATCACCGACATGCCAAAAAACACTTTGGTGAGCACATCGTTATAGGCGGAGGCGGCCGGCACTTCAGCGTTGTATTCGGTGAAGCCGAGTTGATTATGTTCAGGGATGTAGAAGGCATCGAGGCGCGTCAGCGGCGTATGGCTGCGATAGCCAGGATCGATTTCGACTAGGTCATTTTCCCAATCGACCAGGCCAAACTGTTGACGAAATTCTAAATCTTCAACGGCACGTGTGGATATTTTTTCAAAGGCGCTCAGCAACGGCCGTATGGAGTGCT
>CAYGMR010000632.1:0-2763 GCA_964350725.1 uncultured Ardenticatenaceae bacterium
ACACTCGATGGCATGGCGTTTATGCCTTATACAGAATATGGCGACACCGATTATTTGGGCAACGGCCGTACTATCCGCCTCGAAACTGATTACGCGGCACTACAATGGATGCAGCGCAATATTGAAGGCTCGCCCGTCATCGCCGAAGCCCACAGCAGCAACCCCTACCGCTCGATTGGCAACCGTGTCGCCATGTACACCGGCTTGCCGGCTATCGTCGGTTGGGATTGGCATCAGCGCCAACAACGCGCCGTCGTACCTGGCACTTTAGTCAGCAATCGGATCAATGATGTCAACAATTTGTATTCAACAACTGACAGCATCCAAGCACAAAATATTCTGGATAAATACAATGTCCAATACATTTATGTGGGTGAACTAGAAAACACTTATTATCCACCACAAGGATTGGAAAAATTCACACAAATGGTCGAATTTGGCACTTTAAGCGTGGCATATCAAGATGATTTTGTCACCATCTATCAAGTCAATCGACAAGCCGAGACGTAATTGATTCATGCCTGCATCTGAAATTTTCGCAGCTTTTCGTTGGTGGCTGGCACTCATGGTTGTGGGCGCCGCTGCCACACCACTCGCTTTCGTGTTGTTCAAGCGCCTACCTGACAGAGGTTATGCCTTTGTCAAAATGGTCGGGTTGTTGATTGTTAGCTATTTGTTCTGGATGTTTGGCAGTCTAGGCTTATTGGGCAACAACCTCGGCAGCATTCTGGTTGCTTTACTAGTGCTGGTGGGACTGTCGGTTTGGGTATATCGATATTTTTCACCAACTAGTGCTGCGCAAAGTCGCAGTAAACGCGCAGACACAGAGGAAAATCTAGCGATCGATCCAGTTGGTCTCAAGGCTTGGTTAAAGGCGAATCGGGGGCAGGTGATTTTAACCGAACTTGTCTTTTTATTGCTTTTTGGTTTGTGGGTATGGGTGCGTTCACAAAATCCAGCAATTTCGGCGACGGAAAAACCGATGGAGTTTGCTTTTTTGAATTCGATCGGCCGCAGCCCGCAAATGCCACCGCTTGATCCCTGGTTGTCTGGTTTTGCCATCAGCTATTATTACTTTGGCTATGTGATGAGTTCGGTTCTGGCGCGTTTGGCATTTGTGCCCGAAATGTTGGCATTTAATTTGTCGATTGCGTGGTTGGTAGCGGGCACAGGCGTGGGCGCGTTTGGGTTGGTTTACAATTTGGTGGCGTTGATCAAAGACAGCAGGAACACGGAGGGGCACGGAGAAGGCACGGAGGATCATGGAGAGGAAAACAGGGGGTCAGTTGGGAATCACAAACGCTTAGCCTGGATTTTGGGGCTAGTGGCGGCTTTGGCGATTCCGATTGTGGGTAATTTAGAAGTTGGGCTTGAAGTGGCGCATGCCAACAATGTCGGTTCGCCAGCAATGTGGGCGTGGTTGGATGTGCGCGATTTGAATACGCCGCCTAACCCTGAAGCCACACCCCGTTATACAACTTCAAGTTGGTGGTGGTGGCGTTCATCGCGCCCCATCCACGAATATCACCTTTCAGGCCGCGCCGAAGAAGGATTAGAACCAATTGTCGAAGTACCTAGCTTTAGTTTTATTTTGGGCGATATGCATCCCCATGTATTGGCGCTGCCTTTTGCATTGTTGAGTTTGGCGGTGGCACTGGCATGGTGGTTAGAGGCAGGACGTTGGCGCTTACCAGATGCGGGCGGATGGACGGCCGTTGCCCGCTTTCGTGAATTTATACCCAATCCAACGCTTTGGCTTTTCACAGCCTTGGTGCTGGGTGGCTTATCTTTCCTCAATACTTGGGACTTCTTGATTCATCTTTTTGTGGTTTTGGGCGCTTTTTTCTTAGCTCGCTGGCAGATAGACGGTTGGCGACCAGGCCGTTTGCTGCTGCAAACAATCATCATTGCTGTGCTGCTTGTCATCCCCATTTTTTTGCTCTATTTGCCCTTCTATCTTGGCTTCCGTTCCCAAGCTGGCGCACCTTATTTGCTGCCCATGCTCATGCGCCCCACACGGCTGTCACAATTCCTAATTATCTTTGGTATGCCTTTGTGGGCGATCACCTTTTTATTATTGGCACTGGGGGCACGGCAGCGTTTTCGGTATTGGCGCTGGGGGCTGGTAACGGCCGTATCCCTCATCCTAATCTTATTCCTCACAACCCTACTGTTCGGCTTAATCATCGCTGTCACACAAGACGGTTCCGGACGTGTCCTCGCAATTGCCAATGAATTGGGATTGACACTGCCACCACGGCCGCAACAGCCGTTAGATTTTGGTTGGGGCGCAACGGCCGTTTTCGCCATCCTACCCGCCCTCATCCGTGCCAAACTCAGCTTCCCCGCGATGACCCTGTATTTAAGCACCCTCATCGCCCTGATTGCCATGATTTGGCCCAATATACTCAACAAACCCGAGGCAGGTGAAAGCGAATCTCCTGCACCCCAAACAGCAGGGGTGCTGCCATTCGCACTTTTGCTCATCTTCACCGCCGTGCTGCTCACCCTCGGCCCTGAATTTGTCTATTTACGTGACAATTTTGGGCAGCGCCTGAATACCATCTTCAAGTTTTATTATCAGGCATGGGTTCTGTTTGGCATCGCTGCTTTGTTTGGCTTGGGCTATCTCTGGATTGGCTGGCGCGGCGCAAAACACTGGGTGCCACTTGTTGCCACTATTGTCTATGGATTGACATTTACTGTCGACCTCCTTTTCCCAATCTATGGGGTCAATTCACGCGCCATGGAATTTCGTGGGCA
>CAYGMR010000633.1:0-2757 GCA_964350725.1 uncultured Ardenticatenaceae bacterium
TGTTTATTTAAAGCAATTGGATATAATTGTGACGGCTTTAGTTTCTCAGGAGCCGTTAGATGAAGGGCATCGAGATCACGCATTAGTCGGCAATTGGAAAGGGTTTCGGGAATGTCATATAAAACCTGATTGGTTACTTATCTACCGAATTGAAAATGATGAGTTACAACTCGCTAGAACAGGGAGCCATGCAGAATTGTTTGAATAATCTGTTATGGGAGTGCATGCAATCGCTATGTTTAACAAAATTTTAGTTGTAAACCGGGGTGAGATCGCCCGCCGTATCTTCCTCGCTTGCCGTGAGTTGTCTATCCCATCAGTGGCAATCTATTCAGAAGCGGATGCGGCTGCACCCTGGGTGCGCCTGGCTGATGAAAGTTATCCGCTGGCTGGTGTCTCAGCGACTGAGACCTACTTGAATCAAGAAGCGATTTTCCGCGTCGCGAAAACGTGTGGCGCTGATGCTGTCCATCCGGGCTATGGCTTTTTGAGCGAGAACGCTGCCTTTGCCCAGGCTTGTGCTGAGCATGACATCACCTTTATTGGCCCCAGCCCAGCAGCGATGCGTGCATTGGGCAGCAAAGCGGCAGCGCGGGTGCTGGCCGAGGAAGCAAATGTGCCCGTTGTGCCAGGCGTTGATGGTGCTGGGTTAAGCCCTACGGAGCTAAAATCAGCGGCAGATGCTATTGGTTATCCCGTCTTGATTAAGGCGAGTGCGGGTGGTGGCGGTAAGGGTATGCGTGTAGTCGATGACCCCGCTGAGTTTGCCGATGCTGTACACGCCGCACGCAATGAGGCCGGTTCTGCTTTTGGCGATGACCATATTTTAGTGGAAAAGTTCTTCACAGAAATCCACCATGTCGAAATCCAAGTTTTGGCCGACCAGCATGGCAACACATTGCATTTGTTTGAGCGTGAATGTTCAATTCAACGGCGGCATCAAAAAATCGTGGAAGAAAGTCCGGCCCCGATCATCACGAATCCTGATTTGCGCCATGCGATTGCGGAGGCGGCGGTGCGATTGGCAGAAACGGCCGTTTATGCAAACGCCGGTACCGTTGAGTTCATTGTCGATGCACAGGGCGGCTTTTACTTTTTGGAGATGAACACCCGTTTGCAGGTCGAGCATCCGGTGACGGAGTTAGTGACAGGCCTTGATCTGGCAACCTGGCAAATTCGTATTGCGGCGGGTGAACCGCTGCCATTTAAACAAAAAGACATCCGTCAACGGGGCCATGCGCTGGAGTGCCGTGTGTATGCGGAAGACCCGGCCAATGGTTTTCTGCCTTCAATTGGAGTGATCACAACCTATCGACCACCAGCGGGGCCGGGTGTGCGTGTGGATGATGGCATTGAAACGGGCACGGCCGTTACCCCCTACTACGATCCGATGTTAGCCAAAATCATTACCTGGGGCCGCGACCGCGATGAAGCAATTCGCAAGATGCAGCGTGCCTTACACGATACAGTTGTTTTAGGTGTTCAAACCAATATTCCCTATTTGTTGGCGATTATGCAGGAGCCGCATTTCCAGGCGGGGCAGACAAGCACCAATTACTTGACGCAGCATATGGCTGAGTGGCCATTGCTTGGCACGCCGGAAGACGACGATTGGTTAGCAGCGGCCGTTTTTGAATTTTTGCAGGGTGGCGGTAAACGTGTGGGGAGTACGGCCGTTGCTGAGGATAGTCAGAGCCAATATGATCCCTGGAATGAGGCGGTTTCGTGGCGTAATGTGTAACCGTTTTATGTTGTGGGAATGATGGGGGTGTCACCAACGGCCGTTTCTCGCATCGCTTTTTCAGCATGGGGTGGTAACTGCATCATTTCGGCAATAGTTTGGCGCACATGTGCGGGATCACGGGTGGCGATGGTATCAACCAACGTGTTGAGATAACGTTTATCCATCTGATAACCAAGATCTGGGTCGCTGTCCGGGGGGGCATCCCAGTTACGCACACTGTGCAGGTTGAGCAACGGCCGTGCCAACAACTGCCATACCTGATTGTGTGTCGCGTTAAAAATTGCTTCAATACACGCCCGAAATGTTTCTAGCGGATCGGCCATTTGGGGATCGTTGTATAAGGTGATCAAACCCCGGAGGTGGTCCAGATCGTCGTCGCTGGCGGCTTGTGCAGCCAAGGCACAAACCTCAGGAAAGGTGCTTTGCTCAAACTGTTCCACATCCCACACCGTAGCACCCGCGCGTTGCAAAGCCAACAAAAGGGCATCGCCAAAAGCAGGCGTTTGCGAATCAGTGACAAATACACCGCGCCCATGCTGCGCTTCCACCAAGCCGCGTGCGATCAACAAGCGTGTGGCATCTCGAATCACAGCGCGGCTGACCCCAAACGCCTGCGATAGTTCAGGTTCGGTGGGCAGGGCATCGCCCGCCTTAAATTCACCTGCCAGAACGGCCGTTTGGATAGAACCGGCAACTTGCTCAGAGAGCGGCTGTTTCTTTACTTGGGTTGAGAAGCGGTTTGCTTTGGTCATAAATTTCCAGTTGTTGTCGGCGATCAACGCCGATGTATAAGAATAATGATACCAGAGAAATCGTGCCAGCTATAATCCAGGCCACAGGAATTGACAATTGTTGGGCAATATATCCTAAGAAAACGCTGCCAACAAAACCCCCGATGTAGGACGCCAGCGATTCAACTGAGAGCATGGTCGAGCGGCGTTCTGAAGGAATTTCATTATTTATCAATGTGCGCTGTGGCGCGCGGATTAAGACGGAATTCAGGTCGAGTAGCA
>CAYGMR010000634.1:0-2757 GCA_964350725.1 uncultured Ardenticatenaceae bacterium
GGTTATTATATACTTACTCGGCCTATTAGTTTTTTCCAAAACCTGTTCCATCATAGCAACCTCGTATTACACTAATCTTTCGTCTCTACTGATACTGCTCCATTATATACCAGTTTTGCCCCTTTTTAAGACCAAATTGACGCATCTATCCCCTGATTTTGTGTTTAGTGCACAGCCAACTGCCATTTGCGCCGCGTTGGATGTGCTTCTAATGTTTCAAACAGACCCATTTTACCTACACCACATAAGGGACATTGCGCTGGGTCATGGCTAACCATTTCTGTTACTATTTCGTCTGTTGTCATCGGGGTCGTTGCGGCGTCGTGATATGCGCCCAGCAGAACGCGGCAGCGGGCCAGTTTACCTTTGCGGTAGCGTGGCGCCAGCAGCCCGTAATGACGGACGCGCACAAATCGTTTGGGCAGCACATGCTGCAAGAAGCGCCGCATGAATTCTACGGCCGGTAAGCGCATCTCTTTTTGCTGTCCATCTGCTTTGTAATCTCGATAGCTGAAATGCACCAGGCCGTTGTCGATATCCAGAATACGGCCGTTGCTGAGCGCAATTCGATTCACGTAGCGCCCCAGATAATCCAGCGTCTGTGCTGCATCGCTGAAGGGGGGTTTAGCATAAACTTGCCACTTTTTTGTACGCGATTGGGTCACGAGTTGCTGAAATGTACACTTGTCGGATAAATGAGCACATTGACCGGCAAAGGTAAACGTGCCTTTATCGAACTGTTTTTGCAGACCGACACAAAAGTGATCGCGAAATTGCGCCGACAATTCAACAATAGGAAACAGATAGTCAGGAGATGTTGCCTGCCAGTGTTTGCTGCCATTGACTAATGCGCCGCCAATAACAATGCAGTGCAAATGGATGTGCTCGGTCAGCGTTTGTCCCCAGGTATGCAAGATGCTCGTAAAACCAATTTCACCACCCAGATACTTCTGCCCAAACGCTTTCAGTGTCGCGGCGGCACTGACAAAAAGTTGATTGTAGACTTGTTTTTGATTAACACGTGCCAATGGATTAAAGAGATGATCGATGGTGAAGACAACATGGAAGTAGTGTGTGGGCAATAGGTGTGCTTTTTGCTTTTGTAGCCATTCCATTTTGGCCAATGCACCACATTTGGGGCAGTGCCGGTTACGGCAGTAGTTGTAGGAGATACGCAACCCACCGCAGGTATCGCACTCATCCACATGCCCGCCCAGCGCGGCGGTGCGGCATTGGACAATATCGCGCATCACCAACCGCTGTTCGTGTGAAACGTGATATTGTCGCCGGTATTCATCCCCGTACAGACGGAAAACATCAGCCAGTTCATAGGCTGGTTTTTCCGTTTCAACGCTGCTTTGTGGTGGTGATGATGTTTTTAACATTTACGCCGCTACCACTGGAAAAATGAGAGAAAAACTCTGCTTTTAACACGAAATTAGAACATATGTTTCGTGCAACTATTTATTCAATAGAAAAGGTAGTCGGCATAAGTGCCAGGAATATCATGTTATATCGCACAAAATTCGTCATAAGACCCCAAAATTAGATGTAAATACCGCAGAAATTTCGGCCTAAGCTGAAATTTGGGGGATTATACGGATTTAATTCGGTATAAATCCCCCAAACCTAATTTTACACTGACTAGCTGACAGGCTGAAAAGCTGACCAGCTTTCTTATGCTCCGCGTTCACCACGAATATAGGCGACACCTAAAGCGGCTGGTGCGCCGATGTGTTTGCGCAAGGCGGCGCGGGAACCGATGAGCAGGGCGATAATTGTCAAGATGTAGGGTGTCATTTGCAGGAAAAAGCCGAAGTTGGAGTTGATGTAGAGTGGATTGGTGAAGCCCAACAGCAGCGCGGGGCCTTGCAAATCGAGAATGAAACGGCGCAAAGCGCCGAACAGATAGGCACCCAAGGCTGCACGCAGCGGGTTCCATTGCGCAAAGATCACCAGACCAATCGCGATCCAGCCCTGACCCGATGTCGTTTGCGTGCTGTACCAACCGGGCGACACCGATAAACTGATCGTCGCGCCCGCCAGACCGGCCAAACAACCGCCCACAATCACATACAGATAACGCAAACGATAGACGTTGACACCCATCGTGTCAGCGGCATCTGGTTTTTCGCCGACGGCACGCAAGTTCATACCGGGTTTGGTACGGTAGATGTAATACCAGCTAAGCGGCGCAAACAGGTAGCCGATATAAACCAGCACACTGTGATCTTCAAAAAAGACGGGGCCAATGAAGGGGATCAATGACAGCAAGGGAATGTTAAAGTCGGGAATCAAGGCCGGGTTTTGTCCGGTCAAGCCTTCACCCAAGACCAACGCCAGCCCCGTGCCTAGAAATGTCAGCGACAAACCGCTGACCACTTGATCGGCTTGAAAATGGATGGTGACAATGCCATGCGCCACACTCAAGAGACCGCCGGCAAACATAGCCGCCGCCAAACCAATCCAGGGGCTGCCAGTGGCCAAGGAGACACTAAAACCAGCCATCGCGCCGAGCAGCATCATGCCCTCGACACCCAAATTTAGAATACCAGAACGTTCGGCGAAAATTTCGCCAATCGCGGCAAATAACAAGACGGTGCCGGTAGCTAAACCGGCGTGTAAGATAATGACCCAATTCATACGGCTTGTGCCTCCTCTTGTGGTGAGCTTGGTTTGCTCGGTTCTTTGCGCATAAACCGGATGCGGTAGCGTAATAAGACATCACTACTGATGACCATGAAGAGGATGATGCCT
>CAYGMR010000635.1:0-1774 GCA_964350725.1 uncultured Ardenticatenaceae bacterium
GTCACACCCAAAACTACTCCCTTCGAAACTCCCCGACCCCACACCACGCGTCTAAGCACAAACCCTTCGACAACTACCGAAATCAAAAATGAAATAATGAAAGACATTACCAGAACTGAAATCTTTGGAAAAACAACAGATCCAAGAAAGAAACGAAAAACCGAACTCATTACTAAAGATAGAGGCCAATACTCAAATCCAAACACACCAACAGTTTCACCAATAGTTTGCAAAATCAAACCGACTATATTGGAAACAACATTCATAGCTATTGCCGCAATAAAGCTCTGCCTACGTGTTCCGTATTTAAATCGAAATAAAACCTCACCCTCAATAAATATAAGGATCAAATTGAAAACCCACCCAAACACTAGCCCAAATGTCCCCCAAACCATCTCATATTGAAAAAGGACTATTTTCTCTATCAAAGCAAACATACAAGACCCTCCATATTAAATTAATATACACTAAGCCAGCTGAAACCCACAAGCAAAACCTGTCCCAATGTTGTCCATTCTCCTGTTTGACCTCACACATCTAAATGATTAAGCACAATATAACAAGAGTATCGGCGCATTTTTCGTAGTTGCATCTCTAGAAAGAGGAAAGCCTTTCCAGAGTGTGCCGGCGTTGGTCTTCCAATAATATTTGTTCGCGAATGTATTCAAAACACCAAAATGGACATTATCAGGACAACTTTTTTCTTGATCGGGACAACATTTGCTTGTTAGATAATCAGTATTTGATGTAACAACATTTAAGCCAACGAGTTAGGAGGAGTTCAATCATGAAGAAAGATACATGGCTCCGGTTATCGTCAATAGCATTTTTTGGTATGGTATTGATCGCCATCATCTGGATAATGCCACCATCCTCGATGCAGGCGCAAGCACCTTCAGAGACTCAGGTTTTGCCATCATTGGAATTTAGCTTGGCTTATAATCCAGATGAGGCCGTGCCTGGCCAAACAATCGATCTCACTTTTGAAGCCACAAATAGAAACGCAGCAGCCGTAGAGGATTATGTGCTGCTTTTCTATTTAACAAATGGACTCGAGCTTGCAGGCAGTTAAGCTGTAGATCGAGATATATATGATCCTGTCTTGTATAAAACAATCGACGTGGGTGCTAATGATGTCAAAGAGTTCTCATTGTCCGTAACAGTTTTGGAAACGGCAGTGGCGCTCGAGGGCTTTCTGTTGACCCATGAGGTTGAGGGTGAGGATGAAATCTTACTGCGTACAGAAATACCCATTACCGGGTGGCAGAAAACCATTGCTTCGTTTTTTGTATTCTGAAGGTGTTGCTGCTGGTTATAATGATGATGGTGATGTGTATGCAGATTTGACTGCATATTTACCAAGCAATCCAAATGATTGGCAAGTTAGTATTGCTGTTACCCAGATAGGCGATGTACCCATTCCAGCCCCACCAACTCCTTGGAATCATTCAAAGGTAGCTGTACGTGATTATAAAGAGGCAATTACTGGAGGTATGAATTGGGTAACAGATTATGTGGAGCCAATGGCAGATTCGGATCCCAATCCACCGCATACACACCGCCTGAATGATCTTTCCATCTCTACTTGGTTCAGTTTTGTAGTGAGAATATCATAAAATCGGCCACACCGCTCTTTAAACGTTGGCCAGTCACGGGGTCATATAAGCCTACACGCAACACTAAATCCTCACTGGACAACATCTCTGGCAAAGAAATTTGGTGCGCATCAACAATATATTCGCCAGCGGCCCAACCAGTTGTGGGGCGCATCCAG
>CAYGMR010000635.1:1784-2753 GCA_964350725.1 uncultured Ardenticatenaceae bacterium
CATGCTTGAGAATCTCTATATCGCGGGGGTGAATACGGCCGTTTCCATCCACCACATGCACAAAAACACGATAGCTTGTCGGGATTTCGCTCAACGCATGCCAAACAAGGTCAAGTTGGATTTCTGAATCTATTACGTCTAGCGTGTAGCCGCTGAGTTCGATTTGATCACCGAAGGAGATGTCGACGGCCGTTGCCATCGCAGGCATCTCAAAAACGCGATCCGGCGCATTGACAACCAATTCGCCTAATAAAACATCATTCTCAACTACAAACTGATACGTGCCGCTGTCTAATCCGGCCGGTACACGCAACAAATGTTGACCACGCACGGGTTGATCTTGCGGCCAGCCTGACAGGTCTGTGCCAGCCGGTATGAGCGGCCATGTCCATGTTTGCACAATATTGTTGTTTTCATCCAGCAGTTGAATTGTGATGTCTTCGGAACAATCCTCATGCAGTCGCTGCCAAAAGAGGGTTAAGAGGAGTTGTTCGCCAGGAACGGCCGTTTCGCGATCCTGATTAAAGCCCAATAAGTGCAGTCCGCTATCCACCAAATCCATATCCAGCGGATATTGTGGCATCACATCCGTGGGATCATGCGGCCAAGTGACTGTAATTTGTCCAATTGAATGGGTTGGGCCAAGCGGTGCGCCCTGTTCATCCAGTAAAGTAAGTGGTTGCAACGTCTCAAGGTCAAATTGGGTAAGCACGATGTCATAGGTTCCCGGCGGTGTGCCCGACAAAACCGCGACTTCGCGGCTATCCCATGCCCAGTTTCCCGGCTGCCATTCCCAGGTGGGCGGCGCATCTTCGTAGATGCGCGGGCGATGGGTTTCCTTGACACTCCACAACAAACCATCGGCATCAGCCAACCAGACATTGGATTGATATTCACGGGTTGTGGGAGCAACGGCCGTCCAGGCCATATCAATATCAAAGGTTTCACCCGCCACCACTTGATCACGGC
>CAYGMR010000636.1:0-2740 GCA_964350725.1 uncultured Ardenticatenaceae bacterium
ATTGGTGACAACGCGCCAGCCCACTTTCCGTGGAACGGATCATGTCACACACATCACAGAAATTACTGGTTTTAGTAATGGGAACACCATTTTGGTTGACGGTAACGGCCGCAACGCCCATTGCCTGGGCAAAAATATCCTGAAGTTTTTGTAAGAGTTTCAGATCAACTAATTCTTCGATATTAATCATAGATTCTTCCATGTTCATGACCTCCGTAAAACAAAAAAGCAGCCTTTTGGGCTGCTCCTTCCGCGAGGATACACGCATTTCTTTTTAGTAACCCGAGGGGATCTGGCTTAGTCATAGCTGTTGAAGAAACGGCCGTTTGACATCACAGTTACGGGATAGCGCCGGAATCCTTGTTCAAATGCAAGTCACCAGTCTTCACCCTCATTATTTTGTGGAAAATATGATTTATGCTTGTCACGAAAATCGCAATTTTCCCAATGCATATTGTCGTGAAAAAGTATGTACGAATTGCCTAATTCCTCAGTGATTATATCAGTCATTTGTGCATCACGGTAATCTTTTTAGATTTGCCGTTAGAATGTTCCTTTTGCTCTAACAAGAATATATGTTATTATATGGCTCAGATAAATCCGTAAATAATACCTTTTGGAGGTGAAAAATGGCAGAGTTTCTAAAAATAGCAGAGTTAGATGAAAATCAAGTGGCTCAAATTAAGGATTTAGAAAATTCTCTAGGCAGCCATATTATGGCTTATCAATCTGGATTAGATTTATCCAATCTAACAGAAACACAGGTGCTTCAGGTTAAAACGCTTGAAAAACAACTGGGGGTCATTCTTATTGCGTATGACGAAAAATAACCCATCTACCATTTTGCTTTAGAGTTATGGCATTGGCATCAAATGGACTTGAACTAAATGACTTTGCCTTCCTTGGCATATTCGTGGCGGATACCTTGAAGGATGTCAACTTGGGCGATGGCCGTGCGATTATTTCCCAAAGCCTGTAATGATGCATACCGAATCACATTCATAATAGAACCGCCAGTGAGTTCATGATCTGCGGCGATTTTTTCAAGATCGATCCCATCCTCCAAAGTTGCTTGGTGCGAGAAACCTTGCTGCCATAGGCGTAAACGTATCGAGCAGATCTGTAAACCAGGCCAACTCTTTGTTTAAGTCACGTGCATTTTGTTGTAAGGCTGTTGTCATATTTGTTCCATTGGCCTCACCATTCCACCCGAAGGGCGTGGGCATCCAGAGAAGCTTGATCCATTGCCAACTCCAGGGAAATCGATCGAGGACGATATCATAAGTGAGCGGAGTGAGTATATCAAATAGGTCAAATATTTCCACGCCGCACAATATTTTGTTGAGGGCAGCCAAAATTGCAGATCAGAGTCATCTTTTATGGGGCCAATGTTGAGAGAGGTATAGTTGGTCGGGGGTATCTACGCTGAACATCCATCGGATATGATATTTAGATCAGGATGGCTTATAAAACAAAAAGAACCCTCAAATACATCTGAGAGTTCTTTGCCTTATCGTTTTTATGCTATATCAGAATAATCTTCAGTCACTTATTCTGGTTTAGATTTCTTCGAAATTAACGATCCGTTTCCAAGTTTCCTTTGGTTGATAGATATTGGTTTGAGGTTTGCAACGCAAGATGAATGTGTTGATTTAGGCGATCTGCGTACCGATCCAGTTTCATTTGTTGGTCGATGAGGTAACGGCCGTTTTTTCCCATACGTTCGACTGCAATTGGATCATTAAGAAAGGCTTTTATAGCTAACCGGAGTGCATTTGCGTCACCTGGCGGCACATAAAGGCCAGTTTCCTGGTCAATGAGGATGTCAGTTTGCCCGCTGGTTTTGGAGCAAATCACCGCTTTTTGCATCGCCATCGCCTCTAAAATTGCGGTCACACCCGCTTGAAAGGGTGTCTCATAGAGCGGCATCACCATGAAACGGCTGAGTGCATAGAGGTCGCGCAGTTCATATTGGGTAAAACGGCTGACAGTCACATTGGGGGGGATGGCCTGTCCGGCAGTCGAGTCAGCCCGTTTTGACCAGGGGCTGGCCGCTGCAATCACAATCTGCACATCAAGACCGGCCACAGCCTTTAGCAAGGTGGGGTAATCGCGCAGTTCCAAACCGACCGCGCAAATGATTGGGCGCGGGTCTTGTGCAAGAGTTTGTAATAGCTCGTTGCCCGGTCCGCCTTTTTGAGGGTGGAAGAAATTGGCATCGACCATGAAGGGGGTAAAAATAACTTTTTCGGAGGGAATGTGCCAATGATTTTGAATAAACTGTTTTTGGCGACTGGCATAAACGAAGAACTGGTCGATTTGTTTTGTCAGATGAAAAGAATCAATCAGGCGGATTTTTTTCTTGACTGAGAGGATATGGGTGATCATCAAATGCGACGGCCGTTTGCGTGCGAATTTGAGAAACATGGCTAATGGCAAGCCTACTTGCTCGCCATCGGTGAAGATAACTCGATAATGTTTTTTCTGCTGGAAACAATCCCAGGCGAGCAGCAAGTTGGCGCCCCCTATTTTTTCGAGGAGTTTACCGAAACGGCCGTTGCGTTGGCGTGCCAGCGAATAATCAACCAAGTCAGCGCCAAAAACGCGTGCCATAGCGATATAATCGGCTTCGGGACGTTCGCCACGGGCGATCTGGTCATTGATATCATTTGGAATGACCCCTGAAACAGTTAGTAGAACAGCATTCATGGTAACGTTACCGTCAGAAATGGCAGCCAGG
>CAYGMR010000637.1:0-2732 GCA_964350725.1 uncultured Ardenticatenaceae bacterium
GATTGGTTGCGCCAATGGTATTACGCGCAGCCTTAATCGCGTCATTGCCTTCCCCCGCCCTGGCGACACTGGGTCCAGATGTAATATCTGCCCCTAATGCAGCATAAACAGGACGGCCTCTATGCACGCCATAATGTTGTTCTGCCAATTCAGTTGACATTTGGATAAATTTCATACCGATTAGTTTGAGGCCCCGACGTTCAAAACGACCAATTATTTCGCCCATTAAACCGCGTTGCACACCATCTGGTTTGATTAAAATTAATGTACGTTCCATGTTATTTCCTTTTTTAGCTGTCAGCATTTCAGCGTTTCAGCAATTCAGCCAAGCAGTTCCCGTTAGAGATAGTTTTTAACGAGTAAATCAAGGGAATCTAATAAGCTGAAGGGCTGACAAGCTGATTGCTTTTTTTATAAATTATCAAGGGAACCTTGTTGATACGCCTTTAAGGCTTCTTGATGCTGGCCGTTTTTCATATAGGCGTCACCTAAAAGGTAACGTAAACGGCCGACTTCAGGATTTGTGGCAACGGCCGTTTCTAACTCAGCGACCACTGCATCCAAATCATCCCCTTGTGTCAACAATGCTTTATAGCCAACCAACGCTTTGTCAATATCCCCATTGGCTAAAGCTTGCGAGGCAACTGCTAAAGCTGATTCGTCTTTTGGGTCGGGGACTTCAATGGCCGTTGGCTGTGGCTGGGAAATCTCATCTGATTCTATTGCTTTGGCCACATCCATAGGCGCTTGCCCCTTATCAGTAGAAACCCGTTCTAAATAAGCCATTATCTCGTCTGGATCCTCTGGCATTTCGTCTAGATATTCTTCTTCATTGCGAGCACCGACGCTTGTAGGCGGCAAGGTGTCAAGTTCGGCGAGATCGGGCTCAGCTACATTATCCCCGACAGGAGCGCTTTCTGATTCAGAATCCGTTTCAACTTCAGCAGCCAGGCTCTCCATCCAAGCTAAAGCTTCATCTGGGTCTTCAGGCATGGTTGCCGACAGGTCATTCCAATCAACTTGTGTTTGGATTAGAGGCGATTGTTTGGCAGCAACGGCCGTAGTCACCACAGCAAGCGGTAAATGAGAAATATCACCAGCCGCCAATTGGTCAACCTGCAGCAACAAGGCGTCTAAATCACGGGTATCAATCGCAGGGTCAAGCATGACAGTTTGTAACTGGATACCTTCAACCTGTGCAATCTGCTCCAAATATAGGAGCGCGTCTTCCAATGGTACAGCAACTTCGGGGGGGTCAACTTGAGACACGGCCGTTCCTTGTGAGTCAGCAATTTGTGAAATAATCTCAGATGCTAATAAGCGATCAGCAACACTGGGCAATTCTTCCAACGGGGTATCCTGGTCAGCAGCTAATTGTTCTAACCAAGAAATTGGGTCTTCAATTACACCCATATTTGCATCTGTATCAGGTATATCTTCTTCATCCATATTATTCAAAAATTCTAACGGCACATCCTTGGGAATGATTTGGGTGGGCAATTATTCTAAGGGTTCGCCTTTACTTGCAGACAATTTATCCAGCCAGGCCATGGCATCATCCAGGTTGTCAAGCGGCTGAGAATCATCAAGCCCTTGCAAATATGCCGGTGGCCGATTTGAAACTGGGGTGTCTGGTTCTTCTATTTCGGCACGTGCAGGTTTGCCAGGATGGTGTAAGGTTGGCATTTCAGTTGACGACGAACCTGATTCAGTACCATCAAGCCAAGCTAAATGATCATTCTGTGGTGCTTCTTTTGCTTTTGGATCATTCCGTGCCCATTCAGGCAAATCTTCAATTGGTGTGGAATCATCTAACGACAAAGAATAATTTTCTGGAGTGACCTCCCCATCATCCGTCGTTTCTTCTTTTTTAGCTTGCGTATCCTGGTGATCTTTATCGCTCATGCAACCTCCAAGCGAATTTTACCAAAAAACTAAAATAAATACCGCGTCTTTAATTGCTCCAACAATGACGAGACATCTTTTTCAATTTCAGGAGCTGCCCCAAAGGGATCATAGATTTCGTCTCGCCCTAACAAACTATAAAACACATTTACAATGCCATATGTTAACACATCAAGTTGATATCCGCCTTCAAGCACAAACAAAATACGGCCGTTGCACAACTCATCCGCCAGGCTCACCAATAGCTGCGTCAACCAACCATATCCTTTCAAACTCAAATTCGACATCGCCAAAGGATCGCGCCAATGGGCATCAAAACCCGCCGAAATCAACAACAACTGCGGCTGGAATGCACGTGCCTTGGGTATAATAATCTCTTGCATTGCGCGCAAATATCCCACATCACCAACACCAGCCGGAAAAGGTACGTTTAATGTATAGCCTTGCCCTGTGCGTGTGCCGATTTCATACATGCCGCCAATGCCGGGATAGAAGTAACGTGCATACAGATGCAAAGAAGCAAACATCACACCGTTATCTTCGTAAAAAATGTCTTGGGTGCCATTGCCATGATGCACGTCAAAATCGAGGATCATCACTCGTTCTAGGCCATAGACAATTTGAGCGTGGCGAGCAGCAGCTGCAATATTATTGAACAAACAAAAGCCACTCACATGGTCAGATTCTGCATGATGGCCGGGCGGACGCACCAACGCGAACCCGTTTTTTGCTGCACCCGTCATGATTTTGTCAACGGCCGTACAACATCCTCCCACAGCCAAACGTGCTAAATCATAACTATCGGCCGTTGCATAGGTATCGCCACC